>CAMSSU010000009.1 GCA_947063485.1 uncultured Clostridia bacterium
GTTCGATAAGCCGAACTCATCATCCTTAGTGTAATGCAATGTCTTGAGCCTTGCTTCCGGGTTGTCCAGAATCAACGGATTCTTGCCGAATTGCTCTATAAACTCCTCGATAGAACTATAGTAATAATGTTCGGTATCATCTACAGTATTCACGTCCGCGCCGGATTTGGTAGGAGGCGGCGTGCTGTCCGCTTCTGTGCCGAAAGAAACAATCGACGGATCCTTGTTTTCACGGTTTTCGACAATGACGATTCTATCATCAAAGAAGGTAATCGCCCAGTCAATCACAGATTTTGCAATAGCCCGGCCCTGGGGAACCAGAGTAAAGAAGGAGATCAGCGCGGCGACGATGCTGGCGATAATTGCCTTTCTGCGAAGCACTGCTTTTGGCGAATGCCGCCGCTCCTTGCGCTCGGCTTTCCGCAAAAGACGCTGCGCCATGGCCTTGGTTTCATCCGTCATATCCGCCAGAAACATCGCGCGCCGAAGCGTTGTCGCGAAACTGGCGCATTTGCCGGAATCGATAATCCGCTGTGCTTCTGCAGCGCTGCGGATAAAAGGGGCATCCTCGTCTGCGAAGAATAACGTCGTATGCTCGTAAATCAGTTTCTCCAGTGCTTTTTCTTTTCTGTCTCCCATAGGCTGCCTCCTTTTTCATCGTTGCTAAATTCATGGTGCCCATTTTGGGTGCAAAATAAGTAAAGATGCACCCAATTAATAGACAAGAAAATAAGGGACGAGATGACACTTTACTCCAAAAATGTAAGTGCCAATAAAAAGAGGAGAAGGGAGGTATCCAGCTTCTTGCGCCAGCGCTTGATTCTCTGGTTGAGCGTATTGGGCTTGATGCCCATGGAAAGAGCGATTTCCTTTAAGGGAACTTTTGCGACGACATGCAGAATAAACGCTTTTCGGACGTCCTCCGGCCAATTTTCCGTGAGCTGATCGTAAAGCTCGCGCAGGCCGACGTCCAGCAGATTCGGATCTTCATACGGCAAGAGGTTTTCCATATCTTCCGGCATGGCGACGGTAGGCTTTTCTGCTTTGATGCGGTTGAGGCAGGAGCGGTGAATCGCCCGAATAAAATAGGGGCGGATGCGATCCTCTGGAACTTTGGAGAAGAGATCGTCCCTCTCTAAAATTTTAATGCAAAGATCCTGCACAACTTCTTGCGCCGCATATTCATCCTTTAAAACCGTAAGCGCAAATCTGAGCAAGTCGTCATAATGTTCCTGATATGCTTTTAATGTGCGCTCCTGTAATCCATCCATGCTAATACCCTGCTCCCCGCTTAATTGTTACTTTTATTATAGCATATTTTGCAGAGATTAGAAAAAATTGGAGAAAAGTGCCGGTTTTCTGCCTGGCGGCCGGCAGAACCCATCCCAAGCCCCCAGCATATGATAGCAGGGAGGGATGGGAAATGCAGCAATTATTTTCCGCAGTTCTGCTTGGAATTGCGACGAATCTGGATAATCTGGCCATTGGCCTTGGCATCGGGCTGGAAGGAAAAAAGCTTCCGTTTTTATCAAATTTGGTGATCGCCGCCAGCTCTGCCCTGGCCAGCTATTTTGGATGCGCGTTGGCGGCAGTTTGCGCGGAGCTTGGGCCATGGATCAAATATTTGGGCGGCGGGCTGCTTGTTTTGCTTGGGCTCTGGCCGTTTTTTTATCAAAAAAAGCCGGGAAAAGAGGAGAAACAGATGGCCAAGGGCGAGGATGGCCCGCGCTTCGGCCTGGGAAAGACGCTGGTTTTGGCCGTAACGCTGGCGCTCAACTGCATCCCGGCTTCTTTTGGCGCGGGAATGGCAGGCGCATACCCCTGGCAGATGGCGGCGGCTGTGGGTGCGGGCAGTTTTTTGGCTGTGGGCGCGGGGTGCTGGGCCGGGCGGTATACCAATGCGCGTCTCTCCGGGGATTGGCTGGATAAAGCGGCGGCGATTCTCATGGTGCTGCTGGGCGTTTTCGAGCTGATAATGCCCTGAAGGGAAATTTGTTAATTTTTCTGAAAATGGCAATTTAGAAAGGAAATGGATTTTACAAGAAAGAAGCGTTACGCTATAATAAACAAAAGAATGAGTCTGTTTAGGGGGAAAAATGAGGACAAAGCATAGAAAACTTTTGAAAAAAATGACTGCGGCAGTGCTTTTTGTCTTTTTATTTTTGAGCACTATTTTTGCAAATCTGCCCTTTGCCTATGCGCAGGATTTGCAGGCAGGAGATGATGCGGCCGGCGACGCGAGCTCTGCGCCCAGCGCTGAGCCGGATCCGCAGCCAGAGGCCTCTGCGGATGCCCAGCCTTCTGCGGAGCAGAGCGCCGAGCCAGAGCCTGAGCCGGAGGAGCCCTCCGCTTCGCCGGAGCCCAGCGCTGATCCGGAGGAGGGCGAGCCTTCGCCGTCTGTCTCGGCCGAGCCGGAAGAGCCGTCGCCTTCGGCAAGCGAGGAGATCCTCTTTGAGCATGTGCCGGAGATTATCATCCCAAAGCCGCGGACGATGCTGTATTCGAATATATCCGGGTTCCCGGCCAGCTATCGGGATAAGCTTCAGGCGTTGCAGAATAAATACCCAAACTGGGTGTTTATCCCGGTGATGACGAATCTGGATTGGAACACAGTCATCGCAGAGGAATCCAAGAGCAACCGCTGTACCATCCAGCAATCGGCCAATGAGACGTTGAGAGACCCTGCGCCGGGCACTTACGATCCCGGCTGGCAGAAGGCCTCCAAGCAGGCGGACGCCTACTTCATCGATCCGCGCAATTTCCTGACCGAGCAGCGCGTCTATCAGTTTGAGCAGCTTTCCTTCAACGCCTCTGTGCATACCCAGGGCGGCGTAGAATCCGTCATGGCGGACACGTTTATGGCCAATAAAAATATTTCCTATTATAGATCGGATGGCCAGCAGGTTCAGACGGACAAGCGCTATTCCCAGGCTGTTTTGGAGGCGGGCTATACCAGCGGGCTGAGCCCGTATTATATCGTCTCCAAAATCAAGCAGGAAGTGGGCACATCGGGCACGAGCGGCAGCATTTCGGGAAGATACCCGGGGTATGAAGGGCTTTATAACTACTTCAATATCGGCGCGAACGACGGAGACAACAATATCGCCAACGGCCTTTTCTATGCCAAAGGCGGCTCGGCCAACCTGACCACCTATAGCCGCCCCTGGACGGACCCCATGCGGGCCATCACCGGCGGCGCGCAGAACGTGGCCGAGCGGTTTGTCAATAAAGGGCAGGATACCGTCTATTTCCAGCGCTTCAACGTCAAGCCAGGCTCTTCCTATTCGCATTATACGCATCAGTATATGACCAACGTGGCCGGGGCGGCTGCCGAGGCATATAATACCTATACCGCCTATAAAGGCGCGGGGCAGCTGGCCTCTGCCAAGTCTTTCCTGATTCCGGTCTACAACAACATGCCAAATCCGGAAACAGGCGTTACGCTCAAAACAGCCAAGCATACGGGCGTGGTAACCTCTTCGGGCGTCAACGTGCGCAAGGGCCCGGCGACTTCTTACGGCTCGGTGGGCGTTCAGCTCACGCCCAGCGATAAATTCCAGATTTTGGGAGGATACCGCAACGACCTGGAATATACCTCCAGCTTTTTGACGTATCCCTACTGGGTGAAAGTCCGTTTCAGCAAAAACGGGCAGACGTACGAGGGCTATATTTACAGCAACTACTGCCAGCCGGATTCCGAACGCGATCTCTATATCGGCGATACCTATGCGATCAGCTATACCACGGGCACCTCGGAAAAAGTCTATTTCGAATCCACAAACCCCAAGGTTGTGACGGTCAGCGATACGGGCACGGTAACGGCGGTGAGCAAGGGAACGGCAACGATCCGCGTCTATACCAGCAGCGGCAAACGCATGGATCTCACTTCGGTTACGGTCGTGGGCGAGGCGATGCCCGCGCCAAAGGTGCGGTTTGTGCAGGCTAGAGTACGGAACGGCAAATTCCAGCATGTATTCAACTGGGAATCTGTTAGCGGTGCGGTGGGCTATGAGGTCTATACTTCGCTGAGTGAGAACGGGAATTATACGCTGGCAGTGGATAACCCTGTAGAAGGCTGGGAAAATTATGTGCGGGATGAGACAGAAGGTGTTGTCCGATTCTATAAAGTTCGCGCATATCGGATTGCAAACGGTAAGAAACACTATAGTGAGTTTTCGATGCCTGTCTCGAATATTCCGCCAGTGCAGATCCGCTTTACCCAGGATCGGGTGCGGGATGGAGACTATCAATATGTCATCAACTGGATTTCTCTTTCGAGGGCAAGCGGATATGAGGTTTATTCGTCTATTACGGAAAACGGGCCTTTTGCGTTAGAAGTAGATAACCCGGTGATGGGTTGGGAAAATTTTGTAGCAAAGGGCCAAACGCAGGGAATTCCCAAATACTATAAGATTCGCCCCTATGAGATGATCTTGGGTACAAAATCTTATGGCGCGTTTACAGACGTGCAGATGCTGGGGCAGGCAACGGATACGCCTGAGTTGCTCTATATCCAGGTGCCCGAGAGCTCGGATCGCCATAATGTCACATGGAAGGCGGTTTCAGGTGCGGAAGGATATGAGATTCATGCCGCTTCCAGTGAAAATGGCACATATCGTCTGGTTAGAAGCGTCAGCGGCGGCAATACAGCTGTTTATAGTAATGCGGCCTCGCGCTTTACGGTAACATACTATAAAATACGCGCGTACCGCATAGTGGATGGCGTCCGGCGCTATAGCCGCTATTCACAGGTGAAAAAGAATCTCCCGGCACTGGAAGTCCGGTTCGGTCAGGATCGGGTGAGAGACGGAGACTACCAGTATGTGCTTAACTGGAAATCCATTTCCGGCATCGACGGATATGAGGTTTATGCAGCCTACCGCAGCGGCGGGCCGTTTAAGCTACTAATAGATAATCCAGTGCCGAGCTGGGAAAATTTGGTGGATAAAAATCAGACGCAGGGTATTGCCAAGTACTACAAAGTGCGACCATACCAGACGATTGGCAAAATGCGTGTTTATGGTGGATTTACAGAAGTCAAAAAGATCGGTACGGATCAAGGGTTGCCGACGCCGCAGGTGCGGTTTGTGCAGACGAGAGTGAGGGATGGCAAATTCCAGCATGTGTTCAACTGGCAATCCGTGAGTGGGGCGACGGGATATGAGATATATACTTCGCTGAGCGAAAATGGGCCGTTCACGCTGGCAATAGATAACCCTGTGGTTGGCTGGGAAAACTATGTGCGGGATGAGACGGAGGGTGTAGTCCGCTACTATAAGGTTCGGGCATACTGGCTGCGGGACGGCATCAAATTTTACAGCGATTTTTCAGAAGCCAAGAGCAACCTTTCTGCGCTGACCATCCGGTTCGGTCAGGATCGGGTGAGAGACGGAGACTATCAGTATGTGCTGAACTGGATTTCGGATCCAAGGGCAGCAGGTTATGAGGTCTACAGCGCGCTGAGTGAAAACGGGCCATTTACGCTGGCGGTGGATAACCCTGTGGTTGGCTGGGAGAACTTTGTGGATAAGAAGCAGACGCAGGGTATTGCCAAGTACTACAAAGTGCGGCCGTATGAGATGGTCAATGGCAGCAAATCCTACGGCGCATTCAGCAAAGTACAGAAAATCGGCATGGAGAAAACGCCTGATGTGCCGCAGGTGCGGTTTGTGCAGACGAGAGTGAGGGATGGCAAATTCCAGCATGTGTTCAACTGGCAATCCGTGAGTGGGGCGACGGGATATGAGATATATACTTCGCTGAGCGAAAATGGGCCGTTCACGCTGGCAATAGATAACCCTGTGGTTGGCTGGGAAAACTATGTGCGGGATGAGACGGAGGGTGTAGTCCGCTACTATAAGGTTCGGGCATACTGGCTGCGGGACGGCATCAAATTTTACAGCGATTTTTCAGAAGCCAAGAGCAACCTTTCTGCGCTGACCATCCGGTTCGGTCAGGATCGGGTGAGAGACGGAGACTATCAGTATGTGCTGAACTGGATTTCGGATCCAAGGGCAGCAGGTTATGAGGTCTACAGCGCGCTGAGTGAAAACGGGCCATTTACGCTGGCGGTGGATAACCCTGTGGTTGGCTGGGAGAACTTTGTGGATAAGAAGCAGACGCAGGGTATTGCCAAGTACTACAAAGTGCGGCCGTATGAGATGGTCAATGGCAGCAAATCCTACGGCGCATTCAGCAAAGTACAGAAAATCGGATAACAAAATGGGGGCGGCAAACTTGCCGCCTCTCTTTTTTCGCTTTCGTTACAATTTCTTTTTAGGCGCGGATAGATTTTTTTCGCCAAACATAGTATGATTAAGAAAACAGAAGCAGTATATGCTATCAGGGAAGAAGGAAAGAAAAGATGAAGGGAAAGGCATGGCTGTTTGCGGCCGTGATGCTGCTTGCAGCGCTGGCAGTTGGCACTGTTTTTGCCAAAGAAGCGCCGGGCGGCGAAATCCTGCCGGTAGATGCCGGCAATTACAATGACTACGGCGGCGGAGGCGACTGGGGCGGCAGTGATTGGGGCAGCGGAAGCGATTGGGGCAGCAGCTGGGACGACGATGACTGGGACAGCGATTATACCGGCTCTGGCGGCGGGTTCTATTTTTTCAGTGGGAATGCCGGCGCGATTGCAGTGATCGTTTTCATCGCTTTGCTCATCTGTGTTTCTGCCCTGAAAAATAAAAACAGCCGGGGCAGAGCGGGAACGGGCGGCAGCTACCGCGGCGCGGTGCCGCAGGTTCTGGATCATACGCAGGAAATTGAGCGGGCCATTTTGGCTGTGGATCCGCTCTTTAACAAAGAGAAGTTCCTGGCCTGGAGCAAGGAGGTCTACGTTACCTTGCAGCAGGCATGGATGGAGCGGGATTGGTCCAAAATCCGCCCGTTTGAGCAGGAAGAGCTCTTCGCCCAGCATCAGAAGCTATTGCAGGAATATCTCGATCAGGGCCGCATCAACGTGATGGAGCGCATCAACGTCAACCAGGCGTTTTTGCAGAAATATGAGAGAGACCCGCAGTATGAATATCTGACGGTCTATCTGCAGGCGCGGATGCGGGATTACATCATCGATGAAAAGACGCGGCAGGTTCTGATGGGCAATCCCAACGTCGATTGCTATATGCAGTATCTGATGAAATTTACGCGCAAAAACGGCGTCAAGACAGACCCGGCCGCGGCCAGCAATATCATCGCCTGCCCGCATTGCGGCGCGCCCACGCAGATTACCAGCGCGGGAAAATGTGAATACTGCGGCTTTATCGTAACCACCGGGGATTACGACTGGGTGCTCTGCGATATGCAGGCGGTGAAGCCCGGCGTAATTGTGGATAACAGCGGCGTGATTTTACGGGATAATCAGTAAAAACAGGAAGAGTACAGCAAGAGAAAACAGGAGGTAGCAAAAAATGGGGCTGATCAAAGCTTTTGGCGGCGCGGCGCGCACGACGCTGGCCGATCAATGGAAGGAATTTATTTACTGCGATGCCATGAGCGCAGATGTGCTCATGCAGAAGGGCCAGGCGCGGATTGGAGAGAAAAGCTCGAACACAAAGCGCAGTGAGAATATCATCTCGGATGGCTCGAAAGTGGCCGTCAACGAGGGGCAGTGCATGCTCATCGTGGAAAACGGCAGAATTGTGGATTTCTGCGCCGAGCCGGGCGAATATATCTACCAGACGGACACAGAGCCCTCCATGCTGGATAGCGGATGGCATGGCCTGAAAGAAAGCTTTAAGAAGGTGGGCAAGCGCTTTACCTTCGGCGGCCAGCCGGAAAACGACCAGCGGGTCTACTATATCAACACCAAGGAGATCATGGGCAATAAAGTGGGCGTGGGCGAAGTGCCCTTCCGGGACAGCGAGTTTGGCTTTACCATCATGCTCAAAGGCTACGGGACCTATTCCTACCGCATCACAGACCCCATCATGTTCTATGCCAACGTCTGCGGCAACGTGCAGGATGTTTTTCGCAGAAGCCAGATCGACGAGCAGCTCAAAACCGAAGTACAGCATAACCTCCAGCCGGCTCTGGGCAAAATTGCCCTCAAAGGCATCGCTTACGACCAGCTTCCGCTCTATACCAACGAGATCGCGGATCAGCTCAACCAGGAGCTGACCGAGGATTGGGTGCAGAACCGGGGCATCTCGGTGGTGGCTGTGGCGCTGGCATCCATCACGCCGGATGCCGAGAGCGCCAGGAAAATAGCGCAGTTCCAGGAATCCCGGGTTTATACCAATACGCGCATGATGGGTGCGCGGCTGGGCGGCGCGCAGGCAAACGCCATGGAAAACGCATCCAAAAACGATACCGGCGCCATGACGGGGTTCATGGGCCTGGGCATGGCGCAGCAGGCTGGCGGCGCGAACGTGGCTTCGTTCTTTGAGAATAGCCCGGAGCCTGCACCTGCGGCGGCAAACGGATGGAGCTGCCCGGCCTGCGGCAGCAAAAATTCGGGGAATTTCTGCCAGAACTGCGGCGCCAAAAAGCCGGAGGGCGGCGAAACATGGACCTGCGCCTGCGGAACGGCCAGCCAGGGGAAATTCTGCCCGAATTGCGGCGCAAAAAAACCAGAATAAAAGGAGAGAATACAAATGATCGTCATTGAAATGCAAAACGGCGGGAAAATCGAGCTGGAGCTGGACGCGAAGGCCGCGCCCATCACAGTGGAGAACTTTGAAAAGCTGGTGCGGGAAGGGTTTTACGACGGCCTCATCTTCCACCGGGTCATCAGCGGCTTTATGATTCAGGGCGGCTGCCCGGAGGGCACGGGCATGGGCGGCCCAGGGTATCACATCAAGGGCGAATTTGCGGCCAACGGCGTGGAAAACCCGATTAAGCATGTGCGCGGCGTGATCTCCATGGCCCGGGCGCAGGATCCCGATTCCGCGGGTAGCCAGTTCTTCATCATGCACGCGGATGCACCCTATCTGGATGGGCAGTATGCGGCGTTTGGCAAGGTGGTCTCGGGCATGGAAGTGGTGGATCAGATTGCGGATGCCGTTACGGATTATTCGGATCGCCCCTATGACGATATCGTCATGAAGCGGGTTTTTATCCAGGAGTAGGCAGAGCGATGCTGCGGCTTAGGCAATATGAGCCAGGCGATGCACAGTGCATCCTGGCATGGCTCAGGGATGAATTTGCCTTTCGGCAATGGAGCGCAGATCGATACGATCACTATCCCATTGCTCCGGAGGAGATGAACGCATACTATGAGAAAGCAAAAAAGCAAGACGGCATTTTTTGCATGACGGCCCTGGACGAAGGCGAAGTCGCCGGGCATTTCACGCTGCGCTTTCCGCGCAAGGCAGATGCCAGCGAGGCGCGGCTGGGCTTCGTCATCGTGGACGACAAAAAGCGCGGCAAGGGCTATGGCAGGCAGATGGTCTGCCTGGCGGTGCAGTATGCGTTTGATGTTTTAAACGTGCAAAAAGTTTCGCTGGGCGTATTTGAGAATAACGCTCCGGCGATCAGGTGCTATCGGGCCTGCGGGTTTGGAGAGGTGCGGCTGGAGCAAACAGAGCAGTACTCCTGCCTGGGGCAGGTATGGAAGTGCATGGAAATGCAGATGCAGAGATGAGCCAGGGCATTCAAAAAAGAGGGCGGCGCGCCTTTTGGGCGGCTGCCTTCTTTTTTTATTTCTATCATTTTTATATGAATTGAAAAAAAGCTGGAATTGGAAGAAATTGACGCGAAAAAAGCAAATAGAAACACTTTTTGCGGGCATAATAGCACCGACAGCTGAAATTGGCAATTCGCCAAAAAGGTGCTGAGCGGAAAAAGCATGAGCGACCGCGCTTGTAATCAGAGTTGGATAGAATGCGGCAAAACGGGTGGAAATTTATAAAAATTACCAGATTATTTTGTCCGTGCAAGGGAAAATTAAGATTACACAGCAGAAAAGCTGTTTGGAGATGAACTCTCAAATTCTAATACGGAGGTGAAAATCATGGCTAGAAATTCCAGCAACCGTGCGAATGTTCCGGAAGCGAAAGAGTGGCTCAATCAGATGAAGTACGAAATCGCAAACGAACAGGGCATCAACCTGAAAGAAGGCTACAATGGCGATCTCACAGCGAAAGAGAACGGCACTGTCGGCGGCTACATGGTTAAGAGAATGATTGAACAGTATCAGGGCAAATAACCTGATAAAACCTAAAATCTGAAAGAAGGAGGTAAACTTTAAATGGCTAGCAGCAACAACAGCAACCGCCTGGCAAACGATACGGCTCAGGCGCGCGAGAAGATGGATAACATGAAATACGAGATTGCCAATGAGCTGGGCGTCAACCTGAAGAAGGGCTATAACGGCGACCTGACTTCTAAAGAGGCAGGCTATGTTGGCGGCTACATGGTGAAGAAGATGATCGAATCCGTGGAGCAGGCACATTCCAATAAGTAACCAGAAATGGTGCAAAAGAGCAGGCGTTTTGCCTGCTCTTTTTTGCTACTCTTCATCCTGCTTTTCGGGCGACATGAGCTGCAAATAGCTCAGGCTGTCTTCCGCCGCGACGGCCATGCCACGGCTTTCCAGTGTGTGGATATGGTTGCCTTTGTCCAGAAAGCTGTAGTATGCCTTGTCGGCGACGATGATATGATCGCAGATGCCGATGCCCAGCGGCCGAAGCGCGCCGATGATCTCCAAAGTGATGGAAATATCCTTCTTGCTGGGGCGGGGATCGCCGCCTGGGTGATTATGCGATAGGATGACATACGAGGCCGAATGCCGAAGCGCAATCTCCGCGATGCGCCGGGTATAGACGGGCACGCTGTCGATGCTACCTTCGCCCACCTTCTCGCGGTGCACCAGCGTGAAGTTGGAATTGAGGCAGAAGAGATAGAAGCGCTCGTTTGCCAGGCCATACATGAGCGGGCAGATATATTCCGCGGCGGCGCGCAGCGTGGGCAGCCGCATTGCGCTTTTGGATTCGGAAAAATATTTGCGCCCGGCCTCGGCGATGACGCCCAGCAGCACGGCAGATTTTCTGCCCATGCCCTCCACTTTCTCGATATCCAGCGGGTTTGCCGAGAGCACACCGTAAAAAGAGCCGAAGGTCTCAATCAGGCGGTGCGCGATGGTGTTGGTATTGATGCGGGGAAAGAAGTAGTATAAAATGAGCTCCAGCGCTTCATGATCCTCCATCCCTTCAAACCCCGTCTGCAAAAAGCGATCCCGCATTCTATCCCGATGCCCGTCGTGTAAACTCATCTTAGCCTCCTAAAAGAACTGTGTTATAATTATTCGGGGCAAAGCGACAGATTCCTACATAAAAGAAAAAATCAGTTTCTGCCAGCAGTTGACAACCGCGCCGGCAAAATAATATACTATTTCATATGTGAAACTATGGCTTCCCGGGCTTTTGGGGGAGCGCAAGAGGGAAGGATTATGATACAGTTTCCGGTAGAAAAAGTGAGAGGCCAGATGTGCGCGGATTTGGGCGGGCTGGTCGCCATCGAGAGCCTGAAAGGCGCGCCGGAGCCGGGCAAGCCCTTTGGAAGCGGGCCGTATGCCGCGCTCTGCTATATGCTGGAAAAGGCCGAGGGCATGGGCTTTGAGACCAAAAACCTGGAAGGGCATATCGGCTATGCCCAGGCGGGCGGCGGCGCACAGACGCTGGGCATTTTGGCGCATCTGGATGTTGTCCCGCCGGGAGACGGCTGGGAGAGCGAGCCTTTTTCGCTCTGCATCAAGGGAGAGCGGCTCTATGGCCGGGGCACGGCAGACGACAAAGGCCCTGCCATCGCCGCGCTTTATGCGCTGAAGCTGGTGAAGGACGCGGGCTATCGGCTGAAGAGAACCGTGCGCATCTATTTTGGCTGCGATGAGGAAAGCGGCTGGGGCGATATTGCCTATCTCAAACAGCATGAGCCAGACCCGGAGCTGGTCATCTCTCCGGACGGCGGCTTTCCCATCGTCAACCGGGAAAAGGGTTTGCTGGAACTGCGGCTTTCCCGCCCGGCAGGCATTCAGGAGGGAAAAGCCATCTATATCAAACGCATCGATGCCGGAGAGCGGCCCAACGTCGTCCCGGCTATGGCAAGCTGCGTTTTGGGCGGCGCGCCCATCCGGCTCATCGCGCAGATGGCGGAGGTCTTTGCCGAGGGCGCGGAGGCGAAGCTGGAAGTTTCGGGGCAGGACGGCGATATCCGTGTGACGGCCTATGGCAAAGCGGCCCATGGTGCGCGGCCGCATCTGGGCGTCAACGCGCTGAGCTTTCTGGTGGCCTTTCTCAACATTCTGCCGCTGGCCGACGGCGCGGCCGAGCAGTTTGTCTATGCTCTGGCCAAGCATCTGGGCACGGAATACGACGGCGCGCGGCTGGGCATCGCGGGTGAGGACGAGCTGACCGGCCCGCTGACCCTCAACCTGGGCATGCTCAAGTTCGACGGCAAGGAAATTTGGGGGACGCTGGACTGCCGCTATCCCATCTGTATGCGGGGAGAGGAAATTGAGCAGAAACTGCGGGCGGCTTTCGAGGCCGAGCAGATGAAGCTTGAGCAAATTCAGGCCCAGCCCTGGCACTATGTCCCCGAGGAGAGCGAGCTGGTCTCCGCGCTTAAGGAAGTTTATGAGGACTGCACGGGCCAGAAGGCCGAGTGCATGAGCACAGCCGGGGCGACTTACGCCCGGGCGTTTGAGCAGTCTGTGGCATTTGGGCCGCTGCCCGTGGGCAAGGAGAATGGCAAGCATGGCCCCAACGAATTTTTAGAGATGCGCGAGCTTTTGGATCTGACGCAGATCCTGGCAAACGCGATTGTAAAACTGGCGGCAGAACCGCAGGAGAAATAGGAGAAGAAACGTGAAAACATTAACGAGCAATGAGCTGAGAAAGCTGTATCTGGAATTTTTTAAGAGCAAGGGCCATGCCGTCATCCCGTCGGCGTCACTCATCCCCGAAAACGACCCGACCGTGCTCTTCACCACCGCGGGCATGCATCCGCTGGTTCCCTATCTGCTGGGCGAGAAGCACCCGGCCGGAACGCGGCTGACGGATGTGCAGAAATGCGTGCGCACGGGCGATATTGACGAAGTCGGCGATGCTTCGCACTGCACGTTCTTCGAGATGCTGGGCAACTGGTCGCTGGGGGATTATTTCAAAAAAGAGGCGATTTCCTGGAGCTTTGAATTTCTGACGGGCGAGCAGTGGCTGGGCATTCCCAAGGAAAAGCTGTATTTCACCTGCTTTGCCGGCGATGAAAATGCGCCCAGAGACGAGGAATCCTTCGGCTACTGGCGCGAGCAGGGCGTGGCCGAGGATCACATCTTCTTCCTGCCCAAAGAGCACAACTGGTGGGGGCCGGCCGGCGTAACCGGGCCGTGCGGGCCGGATACAGAGATGTTTATCGATACGGGCAAGCCTGCCTGCGGGCCGGATTGCAGCCCGGCATGCAGCTGCGGCAAGTATCTGGAGATCTGGAACGACGTGTTCATGCAGTATAACAAGAAAGAGGACGGCACGTTCGAGCCTCTGGCGCATAAAAACGTGGATACGGGCATGGGGCTGGATCGGACGATCTGCATTTTGCAGGGCAAGAAATCCGTCTACGATACGGATGTCTTCAGCGGCATTCTGGCCAAAATTGCAGAGCTTTCGGGCAAGGAATACGGCAGCGATGAGGAGACGACCAGGGCGTTCCGCATCGTGGCCGACCATATCCGCTGTGCGACGTTCATGATGGGCGATGAAAAGGGCATCACGCCTTCCAACACGGATCAGGGCTATATCCTGCGCCGCCTCATCCGCCGGGCCATCCGCTTCGCCGGCCGCCTGGGCATCGAGGAGGGCAAGCTGCATCTCATCGCAGAGCAGGTGATTGGCCAGTACGGCGAGGTTTATCCCGAGCTTCGGGCCAACCGGGAGCGCATCCTCTCCGAGCTGAACCTGGAGGAGGAGCGTTTCCAGAAGACCATCAAGCAGGGCATGAAGGAGTTTGAGAAGCTGGCGACCTATCTCAAAGAGCCGGTCATTCCGGGCAAGAGCGCATTCCGCCTTTACGACACCTTCGGCTTCCCCATCGAGTTTACCGAGGAGCTGGCGGCCGAGCGCGGCTTCCAGGTGGATCGGGAAGGATACGAGGCGGCGTTTAAAAAGCACCAGGAGCTCTCCCACGCGGGCGCAGAACAGCGCTTCAAGGGCGGCCTGGCGGATACCGGCGTTCAGACGGCGCGCCTGCATACCGCGACGCACCTGCTGCTGGCCGGCCTCAAGAAGATTCTCTCTCCGGATATTCAGCAGCGCGGCAGCAACATCACAGCCGAGCGCCTGCGCTTCGATTTCAACTTCCCCCGCCCGGTAACCAAAGAGGAGCTGGCGCAGGTGGAGGCGTTTGTCAACCAGGCCATCAGCGAGGATGTGCCCGTCGTCTGCCAGGAGATGAGCGTGGAGCAGGCTAAGCAGGAGGGCGCGACAGGCATCTTCGAATCCAAATACGGCGACGTCGTCAAGGTATATACAGTGGAGGGCTGGAGCAAGGAGATCTGCGGCGGCCCGCACGCTTCGCATACCGGCGAGCTGGGACACTTCAAAATCAAAAAGGAGCAGAGCTCTTCGGCGGGCGTGCGCCGGATTAAGGCCGTGCTGGAAGGGCAGGAGGAATAATTCTGCTCCAAACCAGAGATAGAGCGCCGCAGGGTAATTCCCTGCGGCGCTTTTGACAGCGAAGAATCCGAGGGATGCGGAGAATAGGAAAGTAGCCGCGCGGCATGGCTGGCGCGGTTCTTTGCCGAAAAACATGCTTCGGGCTGGTGCGGCCAAAAGCGGGGCCGGCGGCATGTTTTGCCCGCAAAATTTCTTCTATGCCTGGCAAAATAAAAAAGAGCGCAATGTTGGTGCGCTCTTTTTTTGTTTGGAAGCCTATCTTTTTTTGCAGGCGGCTTCAGCCCAGACGGGGACGAAGCCTGTGGCGGCGGCAATGCCCCGGGAGGCGAGATTGGCTTCGGACGTCCCGTAATAGGGGATTTTGCCCCGGCGGAAGATCTCCTGGCGCAGCAGTGCGACCAGGTATTTGCCCATGCCCTGGCGCTCGAACTCGGGCAGAACATCGATGCCGATCTGCCAGAAGCGCGCACTGTCGGCGCTGGCCCCGGCCAGGGCGGCGATCTGCTCTCCCTGATAGAGCGCCGCGGCCAGCACATCCGGGCGGCCAGGGTCGAAGCCCAGGGCGTTGGGAAACGCATCGCCAAACCGCTCTTTGGTGATCTCCTCCTGTTCGAGCCAGCGGGTATTTGGACGCGGCGCAGGAGCCGCCTCACAGGCACCGGGCAGATAGTGGTGAAAACTGCCAAAGACGGTATATCCATGCGGGCGGAGCAGCTCATCGAACTGGCGCAGATTGGGGTATTCAAACAGCCAGATGCCCCGCTTGCCCTGGCAGATGCGCCGGCATTCCTCCAAGATGCAGGGATGCACGCAGAGCACAGCGCCCCTGCCCAGCGTCGCCATCTGCCAAAAAGGGGGCTCCGGGCCAAACTGCCGGCGGCCGGGCAGCGCGCGGAAGGGAACAACAGTGCAATCTGGGCGGAGAAAATCCGACGGCTCGCAGGCGTAGTCCAGCGCGAGCTGCTGCAAAAGCGCGTCAAAAATAGTGGGTTCGATTTTGTTCATGATTTCTCCTATTCTATTTTTCGGATGGGAAGCCGCAGAACCGTCTTGCGCTTGCTCACTTCGCATTTGTTGGGATCGCTCAGATAGATCTCGTGGTGAAACCGCCCGTCTGTGATATCTACCGCATAGCCATTTGCGGCGGCATATTCGTGCAGGGCGCGGACGGTGGCCGGCTCATCGTCGTAAGAGCCCATATGCATACACTGCACGCACAGCCCTTCTTCATAGCTCAAAAATTCCACGCTGGAACAATCCAGCTTTTTCTTTTTCGCCGCTTGCTCCTTGGCCCATTCGACCTCCTGCGGCGTGGCAAATGCGGGCAGGCGAATCAGGGAGATGAAGTGCATCTGGTCTTTTTTCCCGTAATCCATGGCCGCGCCGTCTTCCTGCCACCAGAACCCTTCCAGCGGCGGGACGACATATTCAAAAAATCCCGGGATTTGATGATCGCCCTTATAGCTCATTTTGATGGTATAGGCCACGCCGTATAGCAGCGGGATGGCCTGCTGATATGCGCCGCCCTTCTGGTTTGGGTCTCCCTGGCCGCGCACGGCGAGATAGTTCATCCGGGGGACCTCGACGATGCCCGGCTGTGTTTTGGGCTGATAGAGCGCCCGCTCTTCCTTTTTAAAATCGAATGCCATGGTTGTTCCCTTCCAGTTTACAAATTGAGACGAGAATGGATTCGCCGGGCGGCATGGGAATTCCTGCAAGCGACCATGTATGTGCAAAAACAAACCAAATAGCAAAAGGTGATTGCGCAGCCGGGCGCGGTTTCTTATGATATAGGGGCAGGGAGGTATGGCAATGCAGGTGGAGTTAAAAATAGATCCCAGGTGCGTCGAGCCGAGGATCGTCGTTATGGCGGCAGAAATGACGGAGGAGATTGACGCTTTGCTCAAAAAATTATCCGGGCAGGATATGCAGATGATCACCGGGCAGAAGCAGGGCAAGCTGGAAATTTTGGAGCCAGCCGAGCTGATCCGGGTCTTTGCCCAGGGCGGCAAAGTATTCGCCTCTGCCCGGCGCGGGCAATATGCGCTTCGGATGCGGCTCTACGAGCTGGAAGAGCGGCTGGATCCGCGCCGCTTTGCCCGCATCTCCAATTCGGAGATCATCAATCTGTGCGAGGCAGAGAGCTTCGATTTGAGCATTGCGGGGACCATCTGCGTGCAGATGAAAAATGGCGAGACGACTTATGTCTCCAGAAGGTATGTCTCGAAAATCAAGAAAATTTTGGGGCTGTGAGGTGGAGCATGAAAAGAAAAGCGGTATTGCGTGGCATCGTTGGGATGCCCGTGGGAATTTTAATTGGATATGCGATGACGGTTCTGCTGTCGCTGGGATGGGGGAGCGGGGAATACCTGCCCTGCGCCCCGGAGCTTACGGCGCGGATGGGCAGCGAGATGGGCGCGGTGCTTTTGCAGGCGGCGCTCTGCGCGGTGCTGGGCGCGGCCTTTGGCGCGAGCTCGATGATCTGGGAGATAGAGCGCTGGAGCATTGCCCGGCAGACGGCGGCCTATCTTTTTGCCACCAGCCTGGCCATGATGCCCACCGCCTACCTGCTCTACTGGATGCAGCACAGCCTGGCGGGCTTTTTGATTTACTTTGGCATCTACCTGCTCATCTTTTTGGCTATCTGGCTGGGCAACTATTTCGCCATCCGGCGCAGCATCCGGAAGATGAACGAGAAGCTGAAATAGCGGGAGGATGAGCCTAGGCGCGCGCCTGCCGCCGATGGGGCTTAAACGCAAAGGCGCGGGGGATGGGCGGCAAGGCTGGCAGAGCCGCTCTTCTCAGGTGAAAAATGTCGAAGCCAGACCAATGATTCTCCGTATTTTCATAAAATAAATGCAGAGGTCAGAGTTCTATGATACGAAACTGACGACAGGCTAATTTGGCTCACAAAAAAACCGCCGGGCATACCCGGCGGTTTTTCGCTGTTTTGATTATTTTTGCTGTGTGCTCAGGGAATAGAGGTCGTGATAAATCCCGTGCTTTTGCAGGAGCTGTTCGTGCGTGCCCTGCTCTGCGATGCCCTCTTCCGTCAGCACCAGAATCAGGTCCGCGCCCTGAATGGTGGAGAGCCGGTGCGCGATGGTAAATGTCGTCCGCCCCTTGGCCAGCGCAGCCAGAGACTGCTGCACGATATGCTCGCTCTCGTTATCCAGCGCCGAGGTCGCCTCGTCCAAAATCAGGATAGGCGGGTTTTTCAGGAAAACCCGGGCGATGGAGATGCGCTGTTTCTGCCCGCCCGAGAGCTTGACGCCCCGCTCGCCGACGTAGGTATCGTAGCCGTCCTCCAGCTCCGAAATGAAGCTGTGCGCGCCCGCCTGCTTGGCCGCCCGGATGATATCTTCCCGGCTGGCGCCCGGGCAGCCATAGGCGATGTTGTCGTAGACAGAGCCCGAGAAGAGGTAGACATCCTGCTGGACGATTCCGATATGATCCCGCAGGGAATGCAACTGGATTTTCTGAATATCCGTGCCGTCTAACAGGATTTTGCCTTCCGTCAGGTCGTAAAACCGGGGGATGAGGTGGCAGAGCGTCGTCTTGCCGCTGCCCGAAGGGCCGACCAGAGCCACGTTCTGCCCAGCCGCGATTTCCAGATTGATATCCTTCAGCACATATTCCTGATCCGGCGCATACCGGAAGCCGGCGTTTTGGAAGGTGATACTGCCCTTGACATCCGAGATGGGCAGAGCATCCGGGGCGTCGTAGTTTTCCACCGGGACGTCCATCACCTCAAAGAACCGCTCGATGCCCGTGATGCCCCGCTGGAACTGCTCCATAAACTCGATGATGCGGCGGATGGCCGTGAGCAATACGCTGACATACAGCAGATAAGCCGTGAAATCTCCGGCGTCAATTTTCCCGGCCTTGAGGAAGAACGCGCCGGATACCACAACCGTGATATACATCAGTCCGTCGAAAAAGCGGGAGGTGGCGGAAAAACCGCCCATATACAGATAGGAGCGGCGCTTGACGCTTAAAAACCTGTGGTTGTTTTTCCCAAATTTTTTGGATTCCACCTGCTCGTTGCCAAAGCTCTTGACAGCCCGGATACCCAGCAGGCTGTCTTCCACCTGCGCGTTGATCTCGCCCAGATGGTGACGCGATTCCTGGAACGCCCGTTTCATTTTGAAGCGGAAGGAGAGCGTGCAAAACAGCATGACGGGCAGAATCGAGAAGATGATCAGCGTCATGGGCAGGTTGGTATTCGCCAGAATGGCAAAGGAAATGCCGATTTTGAGCACAGCCGAGAGCAGTTCCTCCGGGAAATGATGCGCAAACTCGGTAACGTCGTTGAGATCCGAAGTGATGCGGCTCATGAGCTGGCCGATTTTGGTGTTGTCGTAGTAGGAATACGAGAGCAGCTGCATATGCGCAAAGAGATCTCGGCGCATATCCGCCTCGATTTGGGCGCCGGTGATATGCCCGAAGGAGGATTTATAGAATTCCGCCAGGGCATCCAGCAGCCGCAGGCCCAGATAGCACAGGCCGATATTGATAATGAGCGAAGCCGAAAGCGCGGCGGGGTCGTCTCCGGCGGCAGAGGTGATATAGCGCGCGATGAGCGGCAGAATCAGCTCGGCGGCGACGGTAAAGGCGCAGCAGAACAGATCCATCAAAAAAGCTGCCTTGTGATGGCCGTAGTATGGCAAAAACCTTCGGAGATACCCTTTCTTCTTTTTCTTCATTTTTCCTCAAATTTCCTTTCGTTTTGCGTGCCCCTCCATTATAGCAAACAAAGCGGGCAAATGCCAAGGCATGGAGCAAACTTTCGCGCAGGCAGGGCTTTTCAGCCGGAGCATTTTCGGATAAAATAGAGGAAAAGAGTGTTTCGGAAAGGAAGCATACGAATGAAAAAGATATTTGGGGAATTTAAGGATTTTATCTCCCGCGGCAATGTCATGGATATGGCCGTTGGTGTGATCATCGGCGGCGCGTTCACGGCCATCGTAAATTCGCTGGTTTCGGATCTGCTCAACCCGATTTTGGGGCTGATTACCGGCGGTATGATGGATTTTTCGGATCTGACAATTCCGCTGGGCGGCACGAGCCTCAATTACGGCGCGTTCCTCACGGCGGTGATCAACTTCCTGCTGGTTGCGCTGGTGATTTTTGGCATGACAAAAGCTCTCAACTCCCTGCACCGCAAAAAGGAACAGCAGGAGGAGCAGGAAGAGACGCAGGAGAAGCAGCCCCGCCTTTGCCCCTACTGCAAGAGCGAGATCGCGGAGGACGCCACGCGCTGCCCGCACTGCACTTCCCAGCTGGATGCTTGACAGCGCTCTTTGCCGGCGCTATAATGAGCGGGAAGTAAATAGAAGATCTTCAGGGCGGGGTGTGATTCCCCACCGGCAGTAGAGCCTGCGAGCCCCACAGGGGTTGATACGGTGCGATTCCGTAGCCGACGGTATAGTCCGGATGGAAGAAGATATGTGAAAACGCCCTGTTTTGGCGAGCTGTTTTTCGGCTCCAGGCAGGGCGTTTTAATTTACCGCATATCTTGAAAGGAAGGAAACATATGGTTTTGGCGGAAGGAACAAAAAGGCGCATTCCTGTGCGCAGTATTGCGGTAACGGGCATTTTGGCGGCGCTGGCGTCTGTGCTCATGTTTTTGGATTTCAGCATTCCGGTGATGCCGGGCTTTATCAAGCTGGATTTTTCCGAGCTGCCCGCTCTTTTGGCGGCGTATGCGCTGGGGCCGGTTTCGGGCGTGGTAGTCTGCCTGGTCAAAAACCTGGTCAACCTGCTTTCGACCTCCACGGGCGGCGTGGGCGAGCTTTCCAACTTCGTGCTGGGCGCGTGCTTCGTGCTGCCGGCAGGGATCATCTATCAGAAGCGCAAAACGCGCAAAGCGGCCTTTTGGGGCGCAGTGCTGGGCGCAGTGGTGATGGCGGTGGTGAGCATTTTCTCCAACTACTACATCATGTATCCCATCTATACGGCGTTCATGCCCATGGAAGTGATCATCGGGATGTATCAGGCCATTGCGCCTGGCGTGCAGACGCTTTGGGACGCTTTGCTCTGGTTCAACCTGCCCTTCACTTTCTTTAAGGGAATGTGCTCGGTGGCCATCGCGTTTCTCATCTATAAGCACATCTCCCCGCTGCTTAAGGGAAAAAAGAATTGAACTTTGCCCAGGGATTGGGTAAAATAGCAGGGAATGGAGGCAGCTATGAAGGCATACTTTTTTCTCTGCGAGACTAACGACGGCTGGCGCAACCTTGCGGCAGATGAATACTTTTTGAACCACATCGGCAAAGACGAGATTTTGCTTCATATCTATATCAATGCGCCGGCAGTGATCATCGGCAAGAACCAGAACGCCTGGCGCGAATGCAATTTAAAGGCCATGGAGGCAGACGGCGTCAAGCTGGTGCGCCGGATCAGCGGCGGCGGCGCGGTGTATCACGATCTGGGCAATGTGAACTTCTCGTTTATCGCGCATAAGGATATTTACGACGTCCCCCGGCAGATGAACGTCATCCTGCGGGCTGTGCGGGAGCTGGGCATTTCTGCCGAGTTCAGCGGCAGAAACGACCTTTTGGCCGAGGGCAGGAAGTTTTCGGGCAACGCGTTCTGCGTGCGGGGCGAAGGCCGCCAGCACCACGGGACGCTGCTGCTTTCGGCGGATCTCTCCAAGCTGCCAGGGTATCTGAACGTTTCGGATGAAAAACTTCGGAGCAAGGGCGTCTCCTCCGTGCGCTCCAGAGTCTGCAATCTCTGCGAGTTCAACGCCCAGATCACAAGCGATGGCATGATAGAGGCGCTGAAAAAAGGGTTCGCCCAGGAATACGGCGCGTTTGAAAACTGGGAGCTGGATGCGGCCGCCCGGCAGGAGATAGAATCGCTCTATGAGAAGCAGTCCTCCTGGCAGTGGAGGCTGGGCCAGGCGCCGCGCTTCGATTTGGAGCTGAAAAACCGCTTCGATTGGGGCGAAATTCAGGTTCTGCTCTCTTTCCGGCAGGCGCATGTCAGCCAGGTGCAGGTTTACAGCGATGCGCTGGATACCGAACTGGCGGAACAGCTGGCGCAAATGCTGCAGGGAGCGCGGTTTACGGCAGGCGATCTGGCGGCGGCAGTTTTGCCGGAGAAAAAGGAGCTGGCCGAGATTGCCGGATGGCTGGGCAGCCTGGAATATTAGGGAAAACAAAAAAGCTGGCGCTTTGCGCCAGCTTTTTTTACGGGAATTTTTGGAAAATTTAGATTTCTGCGATGGCCTCCACTTCGCAAAGCACGTCTTTCGGCAGTGCCTTGACGGCCACGCAGGAGCGGGCGGGTTTTCCCGTGAAATACTGCTCGTAGACGGCGTTGAACGCGGCGAAGTCCGCCATATCCGCTAAAAAGCAGGTTGTCTTGATAACTTTCTCAAAGCTGCTGCCGGCGGCTTCCAGAATAGCGCCAAGATTTTGAATGGAGCAATGCGCCTGAGCAGCCACATCCTGCCCGGAAACCTCTCCCGTCGCCGCATCCAGCGGGATCTGCCCGGAAGTAAAAATCAGATTGCCGGCGATTTTCGCCTGAGAATAAGGGCCGATGGCCGCGGGCGCCTTGTCTGTCGCGATGGTTTTCATCAAAATGCACCTCCACATTTTTTCTCTATTATAGCGGATTTTTGCCGGGCGCTCAAGTTTGATAGTTGTACTTCAAAAGATGTTGTGATAGAATAGGGCTATCAAGTTTTATTTTGAGAAAAGAAATTAGAAAACGGAGGAAATTCAAATGTTGAAATCTATCAACGATGTAACGAAGCTTTCCAACGGTGTTCTCATGCCCTGGCTGGGCCTTGGCGTTTGGCAGGCAGAGAACAACGATGCGGAGTATGCGGTCAAGTGGGCGGTCGAGGCGGGCTATCGCCATATCGATACGGCGGCTTGCTACGAGAACGAAGTCCAGACGGGCAAAGGCATCAAGGATTGCGGCGTCAGCCGGCAGGATCTGTTCGTAACGTCCAAATTCTTCGGGCCCAAGCATTCCTATGAGAACGCCATCGCTTCCTGCGAGCAGACGCTCAAAGATTTGCAGACGGATTATCTCGACCTGTTCCTGATTCACTGGCCCATGCCCAAGCAGGAGAAGTATGTGGAAGTCTGGCATGCGCTGGAGAAGCTGTATAAAGACGGCAAAGTCCGCGCGATCGGCGTTTCCAACTTCTATGCAGAGTATATCGACAACGTCATCGCAAACAGCGACATCGTCCCGCATGTTTTGCAGGTTGAGTATCACCCCTTCTATCAGCAGAAGAGCCTTCAGGCATACTGCAAAGAGAAGGGCATCCAGTATGAGGCATATTCTCCGCTGGCGCAGGGCGCTATTTTTGAGAGCGATATCCTCAAAAACCTGGCAGAGAAATACGGCAAATCCGTCGCTCAGCTGGTTCTGCGCTGGGAGATGCAGAATGGCGTCGTCGTCATTCCCAAATCCGTCCACCAGAACCGCATCATCCAGAACAGCGAGATCTTCGATTTCGAGATCAGCGATGCTGATATGAAGATCATCGACGATATGGAAGAGGATCGCAAGATCACCTGCCCGCGCCCGGATGAGCTGAACCTGGAATAATCCACGCAAGAATAAGGCAGGCGGCGCAACAGCGCCGCCTGCTTTTTGCTTGGAACAGGGATTGGCAGCAGGGCGCTTTTTCGGATAAAATAGAGTTGTGAGAGGAGAGCCAAGATGAAAATACTCGTTTGCAATGCGGGGAGCACCTCGCTGAAGTTTAAGCTGTATCAGATGCCGGAGGAGCAGGTGCTGGCCGAATGCCGCATCGAGCGGATCGCAGACCCAAAGGGCGGCCGGTTTTTCTATCAGGGGCCGGAGGGGAAAACAGAGGAGCGCGCCCAGCAGACCCGGGATTACCGGGAGGGGATTCGCTGTTTTCTGCGCCTGCTGACGGACAAAGCGCTGGGCGCCATCGGAGATTGGCGGCAGATAGATGCGGTTGGCTTTAAAACCGTGCTCTCCAAAGGGCACTATGGCGTGCACTTGCTGACCGAGGAAGTTTTGCAGGGGATGCGGGACTATATGACGGTCGCCCCCGTGCACAACAGCTGCTATTTGCAGGCCATTGCCGCGGTGGAGGAGGAGCTGCCGGGCATTCCAAGGGTGGGCGTGTTCGAAACGGCCTTTCACCAGACCATGAAGCCCGAGGCCTATCTCTATTCCCTGCCCTATGAGTGGCATGAAAAATATGGCGTGCGCCGCCTGGGCTATCACGGCGCCAGCCATGGCTATATCGCCTCCTGTCTGAACGAGCTGGAGGGCGCGCACTACCGGGCGGTTTCCTGCCATCTGGGCGGCAGCGGCTCGCTGGCGGCAATTGTAGACGGCAAGTGCGTGGATACCAGCTTTGGAATGTCCCTGCAAACGGGCATTCCCCAGACCAACCGCAGCGGAGATATCGATCCCTTCCTCATCTTCCACATGGTGCAGGCCGAAGGGCTGAGCCTGGAGGAAGTCAAGCGCCAGATGGAGAGCCAGGGAGGCCTGCTGGGCATCTCGGGCGTGAGCGGGGATCTGCGCGATATTGAGCAGGCCGCGCCGCACAGCGAGCGGGCGAGGCTGGCCATCGAGATCTATTGCCGGGAAATTGCGCGCTATATCGGGGGCTATGCGGCGATCATGGGCGGGCTGGATGCCGTCGCCTTTACGGGCGGCATCGGGGAAAACAGCGCCCTGGTGCGCGGGAAAGTGCTGGAGCGGCTGGCCTTTCTTGGCGTAGCGCTGAAAGGCGAGGCGAAAAAGGGCGAGATCTCCTGCATTACCCAGCCGGGCAGTGCAGTGCGGGCCTATGTGATCCCGGCTAACGAGGAGCTGGGCATTGCGCGCAGGACGATGGGACTGATGCACCAGGGCGCGTAGCGCAGTTTTTGGAAATAAAAAAGCACCCCAGGCTCTGGAGTGCTTTTTTGATGCGCCTAAATTTTCTTCATTTGGTTCAGCGGCCAGACGACGAACAGCGCATGGCCGATGACATCCTCTTTCGCAATCGCCCCGACATCTGCCGAGCGGCTGTCCAGGGAGTTGTTGCGGTTATCCCCCATGACGAAGTAGCAGCCTTCCGGGACGGTATAGGCATCGTAGCCGGGAATGATGAGCTGTTCGAGCAGATAGGCCTCCTCCTGCCGCTCTCCGTTGACATAGAGATGGCCGTCGTTTTTGATCTCGACAGTATCGCCGGGCAGGCCGACCACGCGCTTGACAAACGCCCCCTCGCGGTTGGGATACCGGACGATGACGACATCAAACCGCTCGATTTTCCCTCCGGCGGAGGAGATTTTTTCCACGAACACCGTCTGATCCTTATAGAGCGTGGGCTGCATGGAAGGGCCGTCCACCCGCACCATCTCGAATACGAACAGCCGCAGCAGCAGCGCCATCAGCACAGCGCCGCAAATGCAGAAAACCCAGCTTAAAAGCTCTTTTACTGCTCTCAGATTTTTCCTTTGGCGCCTTTTTTCGCTATTCTCCATCCTGATATACACGCTTCACCTTTCTGGCAAATTCTTCAAATGGGAGCATGACGACTCTCCCGCAGCCCTTGCACTTGATCTTATAATCCGCGCCCACCCGGGTAACGATCCACAGATCGCTGCCGCAGGGGTGTCTTTTTTTCATTTGGACAATATCGCCTATCTGCACAGAAGTATTCAACAAAGCACCCTCCTGCATATACTATGATACTGGAATTATACATTCTTTTTTGGAAAAAGGAAACTGCCGGCAAAAATTTCGGCAGCAGGGGCAGAGGGGAAGGAAAAAGGCGCGCAGCCAAGGGCAGAGCCGGGGCAGTTGCTTTTATCATAAAAGAATATTATAATGTTCTTGATTGTATGATGAGCCTGATGCGTTTTGCCTGCTCGGGCGCTAGTAGAAGTGAGGAAAGAATGAACGAGAAATTCGTCATCCGGGGCGGGAAGCCCCTAGAGGGAAGCGTGTGCGTCGGCGGCGCAAAGAATGCGGCTGTGGCCATTCTTCCGGCGACGATTCTGGCGGAAGGTCCGTGCATCATTGAAAATCTGCCGAGAATCGACGATGTAACCATACTGCTCAATATCATGAAGCGCCTGGGCGCAAGCATTGACGCCCGGGAAGATGGCTCTGTTTTAATCGACACCAGCGGCATCAAGACCAGCGACGTGCGCATCAACCTGGTGCGCCGGATGCGCGCCTCCTACTACCTGGTTGGGGCGCTTTTGGGGCGTTTTTTGAGCGCAAAGGTCTATTTGCCCGGCGGCTGCGCCATCGGCCAGCGTCCCATCGATCTGCATAAAAAAGGGATCGCCGCGCTGGGCGCGAATATGCGCGAGGAATACGGATGCCTGGTGGCGGATGCCGAGGAGCTCATCGGCAGCGATATCTATCTCGATCAGGTCTCCGTCGGGGCGACCATCAACATCATGCTGGCGGCCGTCAAGGCAAAGGGCAATACGACGATTATGAATGCGGCAAAGGAGCCGCATGTGGTCGACGTCGCCAACTTCTTGAACTGCATGGGCGCGCGCATCAAGGGCGCGGGCACGGATACCATCAAAATCCGCGGCGTGGAAAAGCTGCACGGCTGTACATACAGCGTCATTCCCGATCAGATCGAGGCGGGGACGCTGATGATCGCGGCGGCGGCCACCAAGGGCGACGTTACGGTGAAAAACGTCGTGCCCGTGCATATGGAGGCGCTGACGGCCAAGCTGGAAGAGATGGGCGTGCAGGTGGAGGAAGGCGGAGACAGTATCCGCGTCTGCTGCACCAAACGGCCCAAGAGAGTCAATATCAAAACCTATCCTTACCCTGGCTTCCCGACGGATTTGCAGCAGCCGGCGACGGTTCTGCTCTCCACGGCAGAGGGAACCAGCGTGATTGTGGAAAATATTTTTGAATCCCGGTTTAAGCATATCAACGAGATCCGCCGCATGGGCGCCAAAGTTACGATAGACGACCGGGTGGCGGTGGTGGAAGGCGTGGAGCGGCTGACGGGCGCCCCGGTGCGCGCCAGCGATCTGCGGGCAGGCGCGGCGCTCATCGTCGCCGGGCTCATGGCCGACGGCGTCACGGATATCTATAATATCCAGTATATCGACCGCGGCTACGACCATATTGAAAATAAGCTCATCGCCCTGGGCGCGGATATCCAGCGCGTCCCGGTGGAGGATGAGGATGACGGCGCGATGGATTTGGAAGAGTTCATCTAGCAAAAAGAGCTGCCTGGCAGCTCTTTTTTGATGCAGATGCGGCGAAGCTTGGGCTGGGCTTGCGAAGCGCGGGAAGGGTATAGTAAAATAGAAAAAACACCAAAGAGAGGGAGAGGGACAATGGGAGAAAACAGAGCGGATTTGCTTCAGTTAAAGCGCCTGGAGCGCAGGCCGGAGGAGAAATATATCACGGTTACGATGCCCGAGAGCAGCTACCGCGCGTTTCACTGCATGGCCGACTATCCGGTGATAGGGCGGCTGGAGCGGGATGAGCAGGCGATGGGGCGCGCGGAATGGAACAAAGAGCTATACCCGCTTCCGGCAGAATACCGGCGCAGAGAGGGAACGCCCCGCGGGAAGATCGTGGGCCGCGTGATGGAGGATTCTGCCTTTTACCCGGGCGTCAAGCATAAATACTGGATTTATACGCCGGCGCAGTACGATGGAAAAACGCCGGCAGATCTCATCTTGTTTCTGGATGGGCAGATGTATTTTATGCCGGTTTTAAAGCAGAGCGAACTGCGCGGCACCATGAGCGATTTGCTGGAAGCGATCCCGGCAGAGGGAGAGATCGTTCTGCCAGAAGGAACAGATCATGTTACGGATTTGCTGGATAACCTGATCGCAGACGGCAAGATCCCGCCGGCCATCGCCGTGTTTTTGGCGCCGGGGTATCCGGGGCCTGGGGAGCCAGTCTATGGGACGAGCAAAGGCGTCACCAACCGCAGTGTGGAATACGATACGGTGAGCGACTGGTTTGCCCGCTTTGTGGCAGAGGAATTCCTGCCCATGGCGCTGGAGGGCTATGCCATTGCGGCAGGCCCCATGAGGCACAGCGTCGCAGGCATCAGCTCCAGCGGCATTGCGTCGTTTGCAACTGCCTGGTATGCCAACCATCTGTTTGGCAACGTGATCGCGGCCAGCCCCAGCTTTGGCAATATCCGGGGCGGCAATATCTGGCCCTCGGTGATCCGCACTGCGGATGAGCGGAAAAACCTGCGCACCTGCATGTGCGTCGGCAAATATGACGCCGATATCATCTTCGGAGACTGGATTCTGGCAAACCGCGACGTGGCCAGCGCGCTCAATTACCGCGGCTATGATTTTCGGCTGATCATCAATGAGATGGGGCACAGCCTGACTTTCCTGAAATATATGATCCCCCAGGCGCTGGCCTGGTTCTACCGCGGCCAAGAGGTGAGCGAGAAGCACTGCACGGTCATCCGCCCTGCTCCGCTGGTAACGGAGATTTCAAAATAGAGTGATGCAGACGGCCATGCGCCCCATAATTGACGGAGCCCGCGCCGCTGGCAAGAAAAATGCGAAGGAAAAGAGGCGCAGTGCGGCCTCTTTTCTTCTGTTTGCCGGAGTTTTCGTGGGCACTGCTGTCCCTCGGCCGATGGCCGGCGTTGGATGCGGCCCGGAATATCGGCCGCAGGTAGGGGCGGCGGATGGCTGGTTTTGCGGAAACAGAGAAAATTTTGCAAAAATAAAAACAGCCTCATTGCAAGAGCGGGCGGCATTCTCTATGATAAGGGCAGGAGGTGGCAAAATGGCAAACGAGGAGAAAAAGGATTTTAACGCGATGCTGCGCCAAAACAAGGATATGCCAAAGATTCAGATCCTGAAAGACCAGGCATCCATTCAAAAATACGGCGGGGAGAAGATGTACTTTGCGCCGCCCATGGCCTATGATGCGCTGATGAGGCAGGTTCCGCGCGGGGCGCTGATCACCGTGGGCACCATGCGGGAGCATCTGGCAGAGCAGGCCGGGGCAGATTTTACCGACCCCATCACAGCAGGCATTTTTGTCTCGATTGCGGCCTGGGCCAGCTATCAGCGCGGGCAGGACGAGACGCCCTACTGGCGGACGCTTCGGGCAAACGGAGAGCTCAATCCCAAATACCCCGGCGGCCAGATGGCCCAGAAGGAGAAGCTGGAGGCCGAAGGACATGAAGTTCTGCAAAAGGGCAGAAAGAACATCAAATACTATGTCAAGGATTATGAGAAGGCGCTGTTTGAGCTGGAATAGCAGAAAATTGGCGCAAAAAGAGCGGCAGAATCTGCCGCTCTTTCTCATTTGCAAAGTTTAGTTATAGCGCTGCTTGCCCATATAGAAGAGCGCCAGCGTCCCCGGGCCGGAATGCGCGCCGATGACCGGGCCGACATAGTTGATGAGCACATTGTCGATCTTGAAATGCTCCGTGATCATCGCCTTCAGGGCTTCGGCATCCTCCAGGCAGTCGCCGTGGCTGATGAACACCGTCTGCCCGTCGGGATCCTTGATATCCTCCTTCATGCGGTTAAACATCTCGAGGATGGATTTCTTTCTGCCCTTCACTTTGAAATGCGGAATCAGCCGCCCGGCGTCGTCCACATCCAAAACAGGCTTGATTTGCAGCATGGTGCCAAAAAATGCGGAAGCTTTGGAGATGCGCCCGCCCCGGCGCAGATGGTTGAGGTCGTCCACGGTAAACCAGTGGATGATGTTCTTCTTATTGGCTTCCACCCACTCGGCAACCTCCTGCAGGCTCTTGCCGGCTTTTTTCATCTGGACGGCGTAATCCACCAATAATCCCTGCCCCAGAGAAGCGCAGAGCGAATCGATGACGGTCAGCTTGCCGGGGTATTTCCCATTCAATTCCTCGGCTGCTGCCCGGGCATTCTGATAGCTGCCCGAAAGCGCAGAAGAGAATTCGATGTGCAAAATATCCACGCCCTTTTCCAGATAGGGGATGAAGCCCGCCTCGAATGCGGCGCGGTTGATCATGGAAGTTGTGGAATCGATGCCTGAGCGCAGATTGGCGTAAAAATCCTTCACAGGCATATCTTCGCCAAAGTTATCCCGATATTCCTTGCCCTCCATATCGAAGGAGAAGGAGAAAAAGAGCAGGTTGTTTTGCTCGATATACCACTTCGGCAGATCCGTGGTCGAGCTGGTGGAGAGCAGGTATTCGCTCATAAAAGGGCCTCCTGGGCAAAATGTGAAATTTCTTTCCATTTATAGTATAATGATTTTAAAGGGCAATGGCAAGCAATTTTGGCGGCCGCTGCCCTTTGAATTAAAATGAAACATTGCAATTATAAAATTACTTTTCTTTTCAAAAAGAAAGCCAAACAAGAAAAAAACTTGTAAAATGTGCAGTTTTCCAAATTAAATTTTTCATTTTACTCTTGTTTTATGCGGCTGGTTCTGCTATGATAATAAAACGACAAGAAGAAAATGAAGGAACACGGAGGCGCAGACATGCAAGTTTCAAACAAGGCACAGGCAATCAGCCCATCTCTCACACTGGGCATCAACGCACTTTCCAGCGAGCTTAGGGCGCAGGGAAAAGATGTGGTTGGATTTGGTGTTGGGGAACCGGATTTTGATACGCCGGCCTATATCCGCCAGGCGGCCATTGAGGCCATCGAATCTGGAAAAACCAGATATACGCCCGTCCCTGGTATCATGGAATTGCGGCAGGCCGCGTGCGACCGCTATGAGCATAAATATGGCCTGAAGTTTGCACCGGCGCAGGTGGTGGTCTCCAGCGGCGCAAAGGAATGCCTCTATAATGCCTTTCAAGTGATTTTAAACCCGGGAGACGAGGTGATCATCATCTCTCCCTATTGGCTGACTTACCCAGAGCAAGTCAAAATGGCGGGGGGCGTTCCGGTTTTTGTGCAGGCCCGGGAGGAAAACGACTTCCAGCCCGAGCTGGCGGATTTGGAAAGAGCAGTCAGCGATCATACCCGCGCTATTATTTTGAATAACCCTTCCAACCCCTGCGGCAATGTCTACAGCCGGCAGGCGCTGGAGGAGATTGCGCAGTTTGCAAAAGCGCACGATCTCTATATCATCTCGGATGAGATTTACGACGAATTGGTCTATGGAAAGCAGGCGCTCTCCATCGCCTCCATTTCCGAAGATGCCAAAGAGCGCACCATCATCATCAACGGAGCCAGCAAGGCCTATGCGATGACAGGCTGGCGCATCGGCTATCTCATCGCGCCGGCGCAGGTCGCCAAGCTCTGCGCCAGCTATCAGGGGCACAGCACGAGCAACGCCTGCTCCATCTCCCAGTATGCGACGCTGGCCGCCATGCGCGGGCCGCAGGAGGATATGGAAAAGATGGTCTCCATCTTTGCCCAGCGGGCACAGCTGATTTATGAGCTGATAAACGAGATTCCCGGCGTCTCCTGCCGGATGCCCCGGGGCGCATTCTATATCTTCGTGAATATCGCAGGGCTATACGGCAAGAAATACCATGGGCAAAAAATTTCCGGCTCTGTGCAGTTCTCGGAAGCCCTATTGCAGGAAAAGCTGGTGGCGGTTGTGCCGGGCGTGGCCTTTGGCGCAGACGGCTTCATCCGGCTCTCTTATGCAACCAGCGAAGAAAACATCAAAAAAGGCGTCTCCCGGCTGCGGGAGTTCTGCCAGGAGCTTGAATAGAATGGGAAAAAGGCTGCAGCATTTCCTGCAGCTTTTTTATAAACAGAAGGCAGCCGCTGAAATTTGGAGGAGGCGCCAGTTTGCGCAAATCTCCGGGCGCGGTGATATAAAATTTTCATTTTGACAGAAACGAGGTGCAGAGTTGGAAAAACAGTATCGACGCACAAACCTATTGCAGGAAAATGACTACCACTACACGCTTCAGGATGTGGAGCAGCCTGTGCTGTTCCGGGATGTTTTCCCCTATGACCAGATCCCCAAAACGCGGTTCAACCACCGCGTTGTGCCGCAGTATGTGCCGGATGAGATCTGGATTACGGACACGACCTTCCGGGATGGGCAGCAGGCCATGGCGCCTTTTACTCCAAAGCAGATCCGAGATCTCTACCAGCTGATGCACCGGCTGGGCGGGGAAAACGGCATCATCCGGCAGAGCGAGTTTTTTGTCTATACCCAAAAAGACCGGGAGGCCCTGGCGCTTTGCCAGGATCTGGGCTATGAATTCCCCGAAATTACAACCTGGATCCGCGCCAGCAAGAAGGATTTTGAGCTGGTGAAAAACCTGGGCATCAAGGAGACGGGCATTTTGGTCTCCTGCTCGGATTACCACATCTTCAATAAGATGGGGCTGACGAGAAAACAGGCGATGGATAAATACCTGGGCATCGTCAAAGATGCGCTGGCGCTGGGCATTCGGCCGCGCTGCCACTTTGAGGATATCACCCGGGCGGATTTCTACGGCTTTGTCGTCCCCTTTGCCAACGAGCTCATGCGGCTCATGGCGGATGCGAAAATTCCGATCAAGATTCGCATGTGCGATACCATGGGCTATGGCGTGCCCTATCCGGGCGCGGCGCTGCCCCGCAGCGTGCCCGGCATCGTCTATGGCCTGCGCTTCTATTCGGGCGTGCCTTCCGAGCTGCTCGAATGGCATGGGCATAACGATTTCTATAAGGTGGAAGTCAACGCGGCGACGGCCTGGATGTATGGCGCGGCCTCGGTCAACTGCTCGCTGCTGGGCATTGGCGAGCGCACGGGCAACTGCCCGCTGGAGGCCATGGCCATCGAATATGCCGAGCTGCGCGGGCGCACGGACGGCATGGATCTCTCGGTCATCACAGAGATCGCCGATTATTTCGAACAGGAAATTGGCTATCATATCGATCCGCGCACGCCTTTTGTGGGCGAGCATTTCAATGCCACTCGGGCGGGCATCCATGCCGACGGCATGATGAAGGACGAGGAGATCTACAACATCTTCGATACGGATAAGATTTTAAACAACCCGGCCAAGGTTCTGATCGGCGAGCATTCGGGCGCTGCGGGCATCGCACATTGGCTGAACACCACGTTCCGGCTGCCCGAGGGCAGGAAGGTGGATAAGCGGGGCGCGCTGGTGGACGGCATCCGCAAGGCCATCGACGCGGAATACCAAAAGGGCCGCAACACGACCTTCTCGGATGCGGAGCTTCTGGCCATGGCAAAGGCTGTGGATGCGCAGGCTGTTGCCGAAATGGAAGCGATCCGCAAAGGAAAATAGAAAAAAGAGGCGAGCGCAATCCGCTTGCCTCTTTTTGGAGAGAGGCACACGTGCTAGACGATGTTTTTGCAAAAAACTGGATAGCGGGGCTGATGCAGGGCGCATCCGCTCTCCCGCAGAAGGAGAGGGAAGCGCTGTTCCGCCAATGCGCGGAGCCGTGCGCGCGCTCTGCTCCGCTGGCGCTGTATCGGCAGGCCAGCCGGAAGGCGGGGGAGAATATCCCGGCGTTCTTCTCCTTGCTTGGCGAGAACGAGGGAATCCGGACAAGGGAAATCGCGCTGGGAAGGCAATATGAGATCGTATATGCTGCCTGCGGATGCGATTGGCACAGCGGCGGGTATACGGCCAGCGAGATGCTTTGCGAATGCTCGCGCCAGAGCATCCTGTATTGCCTGGAGCAGGCGCTGACCCGGCTGAAATGCAGGGTAACCAGAAAACAATCGATTTTGGCCGGAGGAGATTGCTGCCGGTTTCTGGTGAAAATCGAGGGGAAAAAATAGAGTTTGCCGGGAGGGAAGATGCTTGCGCGATTGACGCAGGCGCGCTTTCCCGATATACTTATAACAAAAATTGACACAGGAGGGCGTTTTTATGGAGCTGAAGAAAGAGATTCTCGAAATTCTGCGGGCAGATGCGAAGATTGAGAATAAAAACATCGCCGCGATGCTGGGCGCAACGGAGCAGGAAGTGGCGGCCGCCATCCGGGAAATGGAAGAAGCAGGCATTATTCTGCGCTACGGCATCACGGTCAATTCCGAGCTTTTGGGGGAGGATGCCCCGGCCGAAGCGCTGATTGAGATAAAAGTTGCGCCAAAGCTGGATTTTGGATACGACGATATTGCCCGGCGCATCGATAAGTTCCCGGAAGTCAAATCGCTGTATCTGATGTCTGGCCGGTGCGATCTGGCCATTCGGGTCGAGTGCAAAGCCATGAAGGATATCTCCAAATTCGTCTGGGAGAAGCTCTCTGTGCTCGAAGGCGTAACCAGCACGGAGACGCTGTTCATCATGCGCAAATACAAGGAGAACGGCGAAATCCTGGTGGGCGATGAGAAGGAAGAAAGATTGGTGGTGACGCCGTGAACAGGGAAACACTCGTGGCTTCGCATATCGCGGCGGTGCCGCCTTCGGGCATCCGCAAGTTTTTCGATATTGCGAGCGATATGAAAAATGTCATCTCGCTCTCGGTGGGCGAGCCGGATTTCGTTACCCCGTGGAACGTGCGCGCGGCGGCCATCAGCTCCATTGAGCAGGGGCGCACGCACTATACTTCCAACCACGGCATGCCCGAGCTGCGGGATTTGATCCAGAAATACCTGGCCTCGCGCTACAATGTGCACTATCCCGCCAGCCAGATTCTCGTAACCGTCGGGGCCAGCGAGGCGCTGGATCTGGCATTTCGGGCGCTCATCGAGCCGGGAGACGAGGTGTTGATCCCGGCGCCCTCCTATGTCTCCTATGAGCCAGGCGTGGCTTTCTGCCATGGCGTTCCTGTCCCGGTGGAGACGGGCGAAGCCGAGGATTTCACGCTGACGCCCGAGCAGATTGAGCGGGCCATCACGCCAAAAACCAAGGCCATCGTCATCCCCTATCCCAACAACCCCACCGGCGCGATTATGACGCGCGAACAGCTAGACGCCATCCGCCCGGTGATCGTAAAGCACAATCTGTTTGTCATTGCAGACGAGATCTATTCCGAGCTGACGTACGGCGGCAGGCATGCCTCCTTTGCCGAGGGCATGGAGGAGCGGACGCTGCTCATCAACGGATTTTCTAAGGCTTTCGCAATGACGGGCTGGCGGCTGGGCTATGCCTGCGGGCCGGCGGATGTCATCGCGGCGATGGTCAAAATCCATCAGTATACCATGCTGTGCGCGCCGATCATGAGCCAGGTGGCCGGCATCGAGGCGCTGAAGGATGAGATGGAGAGCGGCTTCCCGCAGGTGGCGGATATGGTGCGCAACTATAACCGGCGGCGGACGCTGGTCGTCGAGAGCTTCCGGGAGATGGGGCTCTCCTGCTTCGAGCCCAGAGGCGCGTTCTATGCCTTTCCAAGCATCAAGAGCACGGGGCTTTCCTCCGAGGAATTCTGCAAGCGGCTGATTTTTGAAAAGAGCGTGGCCTGCGTGCCCGGGACGGCCTTTGGGCAGAGCGGCGAGGGGTATATCCGCTGTTCCTATGCGGCCTCTATGGAAAACATCATCGAAGCGTTAAAACGGATACGGGAGTTTGTGGAAGCGTGCAAAAACTAGAGCAAATTAAGCTGCTGGCCATCGATATGGACGGCACTTTGGTAACGTCAAAAAAGGAGATCACGCCCCGCACGGCAGATGCCCTGCGCGCCGCAATGCAAAAGGGCATCGAGATTTCCATCGCGACTGGCCGGTATACGACGTATCTTTTCGATATCCTGCGGCCGCTGGGCATCACAGGGCCGGCAGTGATGGGAAACGGCGCGGCGGTGATGGATGAAAAGAAAATGTACTTTCACTCGCTGATCTCAGAGGCGGATCTGCGGCAGATTTCCGCGCTCTGCCAAAAAGAGCGGGCGGCGCTGTTTGTCAACGTCGAGGGGTATACCTGCTGCCTGGACAACGATTACACCATGCAGGCCGCCCGGCACTGGGCCGCGGATCGCCCGGATAACGATATTATGGCGACCCTGCATTTTTATCAGGATCCGGAAAAACTGCTGGCGGATGTCATCGGAAAAACGGGCAAGCTCATCGTCCTGCATTTTGAGGAAAAGCGCGCCCGGGAGCTCATCGAGATTTTCCAGCGGCAGAGCAATCTGGGCGTGGTCTATTCCGAGTTCGGGCATATCGACCTGGCCAACCCCGGGCTGACCAAGCTTTCCGGGCTGAAGATGGTGATGCAAATGAAGGGGCTGAAGCCAGAGCAGGTGATGGCCTTTGGCGATGGTGAAAATGACATCGAGATGATCGAATATGCTGGCTTTGGCGTGGCCATGAACAATGCGTGCCCTGGAGCCAAGGCCGCGGCAGACTATGTCGCGCCGGGCAACGATGAAGAGGGCGTCGCCAAAACCATCGAAAAATTCCTGTTATAGGAGGCAGATTTTGGAGAGAGCAGCGCTTGTTTCCTGCGCGGATTATGAGGAGAAAACAGTAGACAGGGCTTTGGACGAAGCCCTGTCTTTGCTTGGCGGGCTGGAGCAATGGGTCCGGCCGGGCATGAGGGTGGCGATCAAGCCCAATCTGGTGCATAAAAGCAGGCCGGAGCAGTGCGCCGTAACGCACCCGGCCATCGTCGCGGCGGTGGCCCGGCGGGTGATCGCCCTGGGGGCAGAGGCGGTTTTGGCCGAGAGCCCGGGCGGGGCGTATAACCAGAGCGTGCTTAAAGGCGTCTACGCGGCATCCGGTATGCAGGAGGCCGCCCGGCAGACGGGCATGCGGCTCAATTTCGACTGCAGCCAGCAGACGGTGAGAAGCGATCAGGCGGCAGTCTACCCGGAAATGCCCATCTTAACGCCGCTGGCTCAGGCAGATCTCGTCATCAACATCGCTAAGCTCAAAAGCCATACGCTGACCGTCTATTCCGGCGCAACCAAGAATTTATACGGCGCGATTCCGGGGCTGGTCAAGGCCGAGCTGCATTTCCGCTTTCAGAGCCGAGAAGCCTTTGCGGATATGCTGGTGGATATTGCCCAGACGGTCGCGCCCCAGCTCTCCATCATCGATGGCGTCTGGGGCATGGAAGGGGAGGGCCCGGGCACGGGAGACCCCCGGCATATGGGCGTGCTTGTGGCATCGGCCTCGCCCTACGCGGCGGATGATGCGGCAGTGCGGCTTCTGGGCTTTGAACGCGGGGAAATCCCGGTGCTGGCCGCGGCGGAAAAGCGCGGGCTGTTGGGGCAGGTGCAGGTCGTCGGGGAGAAGATAGAAGAGCATCTGGTGGAAAAGTTCGTCCGGGCCAGCGATTCGGATGGCAGCCTGGCCGGGGCAAAGCTGCCCGGCTGGCTCGCGCGGCCGATCTCGCGCTGGCTGGCGCTCAAGCCCAAAATTCTGCCGAAGCAGTGCGTGGGCTGCGGCATCTGCGCCAACGTCTGCCCGGCGCATGTGATAAAAATAAAAGGCGGCAGAGCCCATATCGCAAAGAAAAACTGCATCCGTTGTTTTTGCTGTATGGAGTTTTGCCCCAAAAAGGCCGTCGCGCCCTACCGCCCTTGGCTGTTTCGGGCGGCCATCGCGCTGACCAGCGGAAGGAAGGGGGAGAAACATGCTTAATATCGTGTTAGTCGAGCCGGAGATTCCGGGCAATACGGGAAATATTTCCCGCACCTGCGCCATTTTAGGCGCGCATCTGCATCTCATCGAGCCGCTGGGCTTTTCCATCGATGAAAAACACCTGAAGCGGGCCGGGCTGGATTACTGGGATAAGCTAAAGCTCACGGTTTACCCGGATCTCGATGCCTTTTATGCGCAAAACCCGGGCGGCGATTTCTACTATTTCTCCACCAAAGCCAGCCGGACGTATACACAGGTGCGCTACCAGGAGCAGAGCTACCTGATTTTCGGCAAAGAGACAAAAGGGCTGCCCGAGGAGATCGTCTACGGCAATCCAGAGCGTGCGGTGCGCATTCCCATGCGGGAAGGGCTGCGCTCGCTCAATCTGGCAAACTCTGTGGCCATTGCGGCCTATGAAGCGGCGCGGCAGATGGGCTTTCCGGATCTGAGATAGATGCGCAGAAAAGAAGGGGAAAGGCCCTTCTTTTTTTGTGCCACCGCAAGACGCGATTTATTTCCCGGGAGAGAAGATGCAAAAATGGCGGAGAGTGGGGAGAGAGTGCGCCAGGAGGGTGGTTATGTGGGGGAGAGAGAAAAAATGCGAAAATGTTCTCCAAGAAGAGTGGGGAAACGCGCTCTTTTTGCCATTTTGCAAAATATGGTTGACGAAGCCGGAAAATCTCTTTAAAATGTAATGTGGTGGGACGTAGATCTGAAAGAGACTTTACTAGGCAGGAAACTGCTTTTTTATAGTGGATATAGCAAGAAAAGGAGAATCATCATGAAACAGAAGACGATTGAAGACATTTCTGTAGAATCCAAAAAAGTATTGGTTCGGGTAGATTTTAACGTGCCATTAAACGATAAGGGCGAAATTACCGACGAAACCCGAATCCAGGCTGCGCTGCCCACCATCAAGTATCTTTTGGATCACAAGGCAAAGGTTATCCTCTGCTCGCATCTGGGCCGGCCCAAGGGCGAATTCAAGCCGGAATTTTCGCTGGCTCCCGTGGCAAAGCGTTTGCAGATGCTGCTGGATACCAAGGTAACCTTCGCGAAAGACGTCATCGGGGAGAGCGCGGATGAGGCAGTTGCCGCTGTCAAAGACGGCGAAGTTGTCCTGCTGGAGAACCTGCGCTATCACAAAGAAGAGACCAAGAACGAGCCCGAGTTTGCTAAGAAGCTGGCAAGCTATGCGGAGATCTTCGTCAACGACGCATTCGGCACGGCGCACCGTGCACATGCTTCCACAGAAGGCGTAACGCACTATCTGCCCGCTGTTGCCGGCTTCCTCATCAAGAAAGAGCTGGAGTTCATGGGCGGCGCGCTGGAGAACCCGGATCGCCCCTTCGTGGCTATTCTGGGCGGCGCAAAGATCGCGGATAAGATTCCCGTCATCGAGAACCTGTTCAACAAAGTCGACTGCCTGATCATCGGCGGCGGCATGGCCAATACGTTCCTGGCCGCCCAGGGCTATAACATGAGCAAATCCCTTGTGGATGCGGACAGCATCGCGCTGGCAAGCGAGCTGCTCAAAAAGGCAAAGCTCAAAGGTGTCAAGATCCTGCTGCCCATCGATGTGGTCGCGGCGGATGAATTCAATAACGACGCCAAGACGGTGATGGTGCCGGTAGACAGCATCCCCGAGGGCTATATGGCGCTGGATATCGGTTCTTCGACCCGCATGATCTTCGCAGAAGAGATCAACCGGGCAAAGACGGTCATCTGGAACGGCCCGATGGGCGTTGCCGAGATGCCCAGCTTTGCAGGCGGAACCCGGGCAGTTGCCGAGGCGATGGCTGGAACCAACGCGACGACCATCATCGGCGGCGGCGATTCGGCGGCGGCAGTCAAGAATCTGGGATACGGCGATAAGATGTCGCACATCTCCACGGGCGGCGGCGCTTCCCTGGAATTTTTGGAGGGCAAGGAGCTCCCCGGCATTGCGGCGCTGAACGTCAAGGAATAATTTAGGTACGATAAGCTCCGCCCTTCGGGGCGGAGCTTTCTAACGATTACCCCACTTTAAGGGAAAAAAGGATTTGGAGGATAGTATGAGAAAACCAATTATCGCGGGAAACTGGAAAATGAATAAAACCCCTTCCGAGGCGGCGGCGCTGGTGAAGGATCTGCTTCCGCTGGTCGCAGATGCCAAGGCTGAAGTTGTGGTCTGCCCGACGTATGTCTGCCTGCCGGCAGTAGCCGAGGCGCTCAAGGGCAGCAACGTCAAGCTGGGTGCGCAGAACCTGCACTTCGAGAAGAGCGGCGCATTCACCGGGGAAATTTCCGCGGATATGCTGAAGGAAATTGGCGTGGAATATGTCATCATCGGGCATAGCGAGCGCCGCCAGTATTTCGCTGAGACGGATGAGACCGTCAATAAAAAAGTCAAGACGGCGATTGCCGCCGGCCTTTGCCCCATCATCTGCGTGGGCGAGAGTCTGCAGGAGAGAGAGCAGGGCATCACGCGGGAGATCGTCAGCAAGCAGACAAAGCTGGCGCTTTCTGGCATCTGCGGCGAGGATGTCGCGAAGCTGGTCATCGCATACGAGCCCATCTGGGCGATCGGCACGGGCAAAACCGCAACCTCCGATGAGGCCAACGAGACGATTGGCGACATCAGAGCTGCTGTTAAGGAAGTCTTCGGCTGCGAAGTTGCCCAGAGCGTCCGCATTCAGTACGGCGGCAGCATGAACCCCAAGAACGTCTCCGAGCTGATGGCGAAAGAGGAGATCGACGGCGGCCTGATCGGCGGCGCCAGCCTGAAGGCAGAGGATTTCTCGAAAGTTGTCAATTACTAAAGGAGAGCCTATGAGCAAGAAATTTACGGCGCTGATGATCCTCGATGGCTTCGGCGAGCGCGCAGAAGCCGCGGGCAATGCCGTTTTGGCGGCAAAGACGCCCAATATCGACGCGCTGAAACAGCAGTATCCCTGGACGAAAATCGGCGCTTCGGGCATGTCCGTCGGCCTGCCGGATGGGCAGATGGGCAACTCGGAAGTCGGCCACCTCAATATTGGCGCGGGGCGCATCGTCTATCAGGAACTGACGCGCATCACCAAGGCCATTTCGGATGGGGATTTCTTCCAGAAAGAAGAATTTCTGGGCGCAATCGAAAATGCCAAGCAGAAGGGGACGGCCCTGCATCTGATGGGCCTGCTCTCGGATGGCGGCGTGCATAGCCATATCGAGCATCTGCTTGCGCTGGTCGAGCTGGCAAAGCGCCAGGGGCTGGAAAAAGTCTATATTCACTGCTTCATGGATGGCCGGGATGTGCCGCCCCAAAGCGGCAAGGGCTATATGGAGCAGCTCTGCAAAAAATTGGAAGAGATTGGCGTCGGCCAGGTTGCCACGGTCATGGGGCGCTATTACGCCATGGACCGCGATAACCGCTGGGAGCGCGTGCAAAAGGCCTATGAGGCGATGGTGCTGGGCCGGGGCGAGCAGAACAGCTGCCCGGTGGCGGCCATGCAGGCATCCTATGATGCGGGCGTAACGGATGAGTTCGTCCTTCCGACGGTCATCGTCAAAGACGGCGCGCCGGTGGCGAAAGTCTCGGCGGATGATTCCATCATCTTCTTCAATTTCCGCCCAGACCGCGCGCGGGAGATCACGCGCACCTTCATCGATCCTGCGTTCGATGGCTTTGCGCGGGAGCGTTTCCCGGTTTACTACGTCTGCATGACGCAGTATGACAAAACCTTCCCGAACGTGCATGTGGCGTATAAGCCGCAGGTGCTGAGCAACACGCTGGGCGAGTACTTGGCGAAAAACGGCAAGAAGCAGTTCCGCATTGCGGAAACCGAGAAATATGCGCACGTTACGTTCTTCTTCAACGGCGGCGTCGAGCAGCCGAACGAGGGGGAGGATCGCTTTCTGATCCCTTCGCCCAAGGTTGCGACATACGATTTGCAGCCCGAGATGAGCGCGTATGAGGTTGCAGAGAAAGCCTGCGAGATGATCCGCTCGGGCAATTACGACGTGATGATCTTAAACTTCGCAAACCCGGATATGGTCGGCCATACGGGCGTTATGGAGGCGGCCGTCAAGGCGTGCGAGGCGGTGGATGAATGCGTCGGCAAGGTTGTGGCGGCCATTCGCGAGGTCGGCGGCGAGGTGATCATCACGGCAGATCATGGCAACAGCGAGATGATGATCGATCCCAAGACTAAAGGCCCCTTTACCGCGCATACGACCAACCTGGTGCCCTGCATTTTGGTCAGCGACGCGAGAAAAGATGCGAAGCTCAAAGAGGGAGGCATCTTGGCGGATCTCGCGCCCACCATTCTGGAACTGATGGGGCTGCCCAAGCCGGAAGAGATGGAAGGATCTTCCTTGATTTTGGGCTAGCACAGAACAAAGAATCAAAGCCTTGGCTTATGCCGAGGCTTTTTCATATGGCAAAGCGTTCAGTTTTGCCGGCGCGAAAGCTTTGCCGAATTTTGAGCATTTTTTGCCGGGAAGCAGGAAAATAATAGGAAATGTGGTATAGTTACTATATGTGAAATTTTACAAAGGAGGGTTTTCCCATGGGTAAAATGGAAGGAAAAGTTGTTATCATTACAGGCGGCGGAAAGGGCATCGGTTTTGGCCTCTCCACTGCTTTTGCAAAAGAGGGAGCCAAGCTGGTTCTCACGGGCCGGACGGTGGCAACGCTGGAAGGCGCGAAGAAGGAGCTGGAGGAGAAGTACGGCGTCGAGGTTCTGACGGTGGGCGCAGACGGCGCCAACGAAGAGCAGGTTCAGCATGTCGTGGAAGAAGCCGTCAAGAAATTCGGCAAGATCGATGTGCTCATCAACAACGCGCAGACTTCCAAATCCGGCATGATGCTGGAGCAGCACAGCAAGGAGGATTTCGACCTGGCTATCTATTCCGGCCTTTATGCGACGTTCTTCTATATGAAGGCATGCTTCCCCTACCTCAAGGAGAGCAAGGGAGCCATCATCAACTTCGCTTCGGGCGCGGGTCTGGCGGGCCGCGCAGGGCAATCCTCCTATGCGGCGGCAAAAGAGGGCATCCGCGGCCTCTCCCGGGTTGCGGCGACAGAGTGGGGCCCGTATGGCATCAACGTCAACGTCGTCTGCCCGCTGGCTATGACGCCTGGCCTGGAGGCTTGGAGAAAAGAGTACCCGGCGCTGTATGAGCAGACCATCAAAGGCGTTCCGCTGGGGCATTTTGCAGATGCGGAAAAGGATATTGGGCGGGTTTGCGTATTCCTGGCTTCGGAAGACGCTTCCTACCTGACGGGCGAGACCATCACGCTGCAGGGCGGCAGCGGTCTGCGGCCGTAGCAAAAGCGAGAAAAGAGCGCGGTATGCGCTCTTTTTTATTTCGCGCTGTTAGCGCAGGCACATGATGCGAAACCCTTGCAAAATGGGGAGCCTCTGTGTTAAGATAACCAAAAGGCGAAGAGCCGAATGAGCAGGGAAGGAGATTTGTTTGAAAAATTACAATAACGCATCGGAAATTGCAGCAAACCGGGAGGTTTTTGCGAAGTAATTTCCGCTTAGCCTCCCAGCAGGATGAATTTGCTGAGGGAGGAACAATCACTTGAATTTAGAGAAGAAACAGCCGGGCCAGGAGAAGCCGCAGGAGGCTTGCTTTGTCTGCCAAGCCTGCGGAGCAGTTATCATGCAGGAGGGCGCGGGCAGCCGGCACCGCAATCACTGCCCAAAGTGCCTGGCCAGCGTCCATTTGGATGAACAGCCGGGGGATCGCGCATCGCCCTGCAAGGGAGTGATGGATGCCATCGGAGTTTGGGTGCGCAAAGACGGCGAATGGGCGATTTTGCATCGCTGCCGCAAATGCGGCGCCATTCATTCCAACCGCATTGCCGCGGACGACAACCCCATTAAACTGGTTTCTATCGCCCTAAAGCCGCTGGCGTCTCCGCCATTTCCGCTGGAAATGCTGGAGCAAATGGCGGCAATAGAAAATAAGAAATAGCACAAAACGTGCAAAGAAGGCAAGCCATTTGGCTTGCCTTCTTATGTATCTTGGCAGAGAGAAGCTATTTTTGGGCATTCAATTTGGCATATACATAAGTATCTTTCCAAATCGCTCTGCCGTTTTCATCCTTCCAGAAATATACGTTCTTTTTGAAATGAGCTTCGCGCCGAAACCCCAATGCTTCGAGCAATCTCCATGAATTTTGGTTGCAGGGATCGCACTCGGCGTATATTCGATGAACGCCATTTGAAAATGCCTGCTCAATTAAGGCCTTGCAGCTTTCGGCCGCATAACCGTGTCCCCAGTAGTTTTTATTCAGGACGTACCCTAGCTCCAATGATTCAAAGTCGCGTTTTCCCATATAGATGTTGCCGATCATTTTATGGGAACTCCTCAGCTCGATCGCGATCATTTCATCTGTTCCGATGCGCCATTCAAGGTTTTCTTTTGCTTCCTTCAGGGTTAGGGGCTGATACGGCTCATATTCCACGACTTCCCTATCGGATAGATATTCAAATAGATCCGGCAAATCCTCTTTTTGGTATCTTCTTAAAATCAACCGCTCTGTTTCGGCTATGACTATTTTGTGCTCCATGCTACTTTCCTTTATTTGGCGGATTTATGATTAAAAGAACGCCCGCAGGAAAACAAGCGCTTTCCTGCGGGCATCTTTGCTTCCTGATGGAATGCTTTCCAAACAGGTTTTTTATTTCTTTTTCTTGGGCATCGCGTTGCAGGAGAGGCCTTCCGCATCGTGCGCCGCTTCCATCAGCGTCTCGCAGACGGTGGGGTGCGGGTGGATGGTATCCGAGAGATCTGCAACCGTGCCGTTCTTCTTCATCAGGACGGCAATTTCACCGATCATATCCGTGGCTCTGGGAGCGAAAATCTGCGCGCCCAGGATTTTGCCCGTGGTCTTCTGGGCGATGATTTTCACGACGCCGCTGTTGGCGCCCATGACCATGGCTCTGCCGTTGCCGGCGACGTTGAAGGAGCCAATTTCCACATCATAGCCAGCTTCTTTCGCCTTGTCTGCCGTCATGCCGATGTAGGCAATCTCGGGAGAGGAGTAGATGCAGGCCGGGACGACATCGTAGCTCATGGTTGCGGTTCTGCCGGCGCAGTTGGCCGCGGCGACCATGCCCTGAGCAGAAGCGACGTGAGCCAGCTGAATCTTGCCCGTGATATCGCCGATGGCGTAGATGTTCTTGACGCTGGTCTGCATGCAGCTATCCACTTCGACGAACGCGCGGTTCATCTTGATGCCCAGCTCTTCCAGGCCGATGCCAGCCGTCATGGCGCGGCGGCCGACGCTGACGACGCAGACGCTGCCCGTGGCGACTTCGCTCTTGCCGTTCAGCTCATAGCTGACGGAAACCGTATCGCCGCCCTCGATGCCCGTAACCTTGGCGTTGTTGATGATGGAAACGCCTTTTTTCTTCAGGCTGGCTTTCAGGGAGTTGACGATATCCGCATCCACGCCCGGCAGGATGGAAGGCATCATTTCGATGACGGTAACCTTCTTGCCCAGCGTCGCGAACAGCGTGGTGAACTCCATGCCGATGACGCCGCCGCCGATGATGACGAAGCTATCCGGCAGCTCTTTCATGGCCAGGACTTCGTCGCTGGTAACGACATTTTTGCCGTCGATGCCGGGAATCGGGGGGCGGGCAGGAGCAGAACCAGTGGCCAGGATGATCTTATCCGCCTCGACGGTTGTGCCGTTGTCTACCTCGATGGTGTTGGCGCTGGTCAGCTTGCCAAACCCGATTACAACATCGACGCCGTGCGCCGCTTCCAATGCGCCGATGCCGCCCGTCAGTCTCGCGACGACAGCATCTTTGTTGGCGGCGATTTTCGCGTAATCATAGGTGATTTCGCCGGTGGAGACGCCGAATTTCGCAGCGTTCTTCGCTTCCTCATAGAGCTCTGCGCTGTGCAGCAGGGCTTTGGTGGGGATGCAGCCTCTGTTGAGGCAGGTTCCGCCCAGCTCCCGCGCCTCGATGAGCGCCGTCTTCAGGCCAAGCTGCGAGCAGCGAATGGCCGCTTCATAGCCGCCGGGGCCGCCGCCCAAAACTGCAACGTCATAACGTTTGTTCATAGTAGACTCCTTCTTATATAAATCTTATAGAATGCGTATGTTTTGCCATACTGTTACCGTATGCTATCGGCATACATCCAGCTATAATGGTAGAATAATTGCGGCGGTTTGTCAATAATCGGAAGCGAATTTGAAAGTCTTTGGGAAAAATGAAAAAAAGCCTGCGCTACATTGACATTTCGGGGGGCAGGCGATACAATAAAATTGTTACAAATATGTGTTGTTTGCGGCGGGAGCAGGGAAAAGTCCGTCGTTTTCCTGCGCTTCATGCGGCAGCAATATCATTTAATACTGTTTCAAATTTGCGCCAAGACGCATTTTAGGAGGTAACATGGCAAACGTTGTGATTATGCCGAAAGTTGGCATTACAGTAACGGATTGTATCCTGACGACCTGGTATAAGAAAGTCGGCGATACGGTTGAGAAGGGCGAGCCGCTGTTCTCTTACGAGACGGATAAGGCTTCCATCGATGAAGAGTCGGAATTCTCCGGCACGATTCTGGATCTGTTCTATGAAGAAGGCGATGTCGTCGAGTGCCTGGCAGACGTATGCGTCATTGGCGAGCCCGGCGAGAAATATGAGCGCCCGGCAGGCGCAGCTCCGGCAGCAGCGCCCGAAGCGCCTGCGGCAGAGGCGGCTCCCGCTCCTGCGGCAGCTCCGGCAGCGGCAGCAGCGCCTAAGGCAGAGGCAAACGGCGCGCCCATCTCCCCCAGAGCAAAAACTTTTGCGAAGCAGCTGGGCGTGGAGACGGACGGCATTGCGCCCACCGGCCCCGAGGGCAGAGTGATCGCAAGAGACGTCATCGCGGCGGCAGAAGCGGGCACGGCCAAGAAGGCGGAAGCGCCTGCGGCAGCTGTGGCAGAGGCGCCGAAATCCGGCGGATATACGGACAAGAAGCAGAGCAACGTCCGCAAAGTCATTGCTCGGGCGATGTCCACCTCGCTTTCCACCATCCCGCAGCTCACGCTCAACACCAGCTTCGATGCGACGGCCGTTCTGGCGCTGCGCAAGAAGTTCAAAGAGTGCACCTTCACGGATGAGTTCGCCGGCATCACGCTCAACGATATGATGATCCACGCGGTCTCCAAAGTTCTGCCGGCTTTCCCCGAGCTGAACGCACACCTGCTGGATGATACTCTGCGCGTATTTGACGACGTCAACGTCGGCTGTGCAGTCGATACGGACAGAGGCTTGCTGGTTCCCGCGGTTGTCGCGGCAGACAAGATGAGCCTGTTGGAAGTTTCCCAGAACCTCAAGACGGTTGTCGCGGCGGCAAAGCAGGGCAATATCAACCCGGATCTTTTAAACTGCGGCACGTTCACGGTCAGCAACCTGGGCAGCTTCGGCATCGAGAGCTTCACGCCTGTCATCAACCCGCCGCAGACGGGCATTCTGGGCGTAGACGGCATCACCTACCGCATGAAGAAGAGCGGCGAGACATACCCGGCAATGGGCCTTTCGCTGACGTTCGACCACAGAGCCATCGACGGCGCTCCTGCGGCACGCTTCCTCAAAGCACTCGTGAACTATCTCGAGAACTTTGATATGATGCAGATGAAATAATTTCGCCAAGCGAAATTGCGATATTTTAAAGAGAGGTAAAAAGTAAAATGCCAAAGTGTTTGTATACTGACCCGAACGAGCTTCGGGCTCCTGGAAAGATTCATTTCGAGGACATTGAAGTCAACCAGTATAACAAGACCATCGAAGATGAGAAAGCAAACTTCAGCAAAGAAGATTTCATGCGCATCTACGAGGATATGTTCTCCATCCGCACCTTCGAGCTGATGCTGCTGGATATCAAGCAGAAGGGTATGTATGCGGGCGTCAACTACACCTATCCCGGCCCGGCGCACCTTGCCATCGGCCAGGAAGCCGCGGCAGTCGGCGAAGCATACTATCTGGATGCCAACGATTTCGTGTTCGGCAGCCACAGAAGCCACCACGAGATCATCGCAAAGGCGTTCTCCGCTATTCACAAGCTCTCGGATGACGAGCTGAAGGATATTATGGAGAACTACATGGGCGGCGCGCTTTATCAGAAAGTCAGCGAGAAGCTCCAGGGCGCAGACATGAAGGAGACGGCAAAGAACTTCTTCCTGTATGGCGCAATGGCAGAGATTTTCGCGCGTGAAGTCGGTTTCCTGCGCGGCCTGGGCGGCTCCATGCACGCCGCATTCCAGCCGTTCGGCATTTACCCGAACAACGCTATCGTCGGCGGCTCCTCCTGCGTTGCCGCAGGCGCTGCTCTTTATAAGAAAGTTAACCAGAAGCCGGGCGTTGCTGTTGCAAACCTGGGCGATGGTTCGCTTGGCTGTGGCCCTGTTTGGGAAGGCATGAACTTCGCAGCGATGGATCAGTACCGCCAGCTCTGGGAAGAGCCGTATAACAAGGGCGGCCTCCCGGTCATCTTCAACTTCTCCACCAACTCCTACGGCATGGGCGGCAAGACCACCGGCGAGACCATGGGCTACAACATGATTGCCCGTTTCGCGGCAGGCGTCTCCCCGACGCAGCTGCACGTCGAGCGTGTTGACGGCTTCAACGTCATGGCCGTGATTGACGCTTACAGAAGAAAACTGCCCCTGGCCAAGGAAGACGGCCCGGTCATGCTGGATATCGTTACCTACCGTTTCAGCGGCCACTCCCCGTCCGACGTCAACGCATACCGCAGCACGGAGGAGATCGAGGCTTGGCAGGCACAGGATGCGATTCCTGCATTCGCAAAGAGCCTGATCGAAGCTGGCGTCTGCACGCAGGAAGAGATCGAAGCGCTGGAGAAGAAGATCATCGAGCGCAACGAGAATGCGTTCAAGCTTGCCGCTGATAAGGAAGAGACTCCTTACTACGATCTGGATAAGAACCCGCAGCTCATCGAGGATCTCATGTTCTCCAACCAGTATGTTGAGAAGATGGAAGATCGCCCGGCAGAGATGCTGACGGCAAGAGAGGATAACGATCGCGTTAAGCAGCTGAAAAACAGAGCCAGATACGCTTACGACGAGAACGGCAAAGAGATTCCCAAGATCAAGACCTATACCATCCGCGACGGCCTGTTCGAGGCAATGCTGGATAAGTTCTACACGGATCCGACGCTGGTCATGTACGGCGAGGATGTGGCATACTGGGGCGGCGCTTTCGCTGTTACCAGAAACATGGTGGATTCGGTTCCGCGCCACAGACTGTTCAACTCCCCGATTTCCGAGTCCGCAATCGTGGGCACGGCAGTTGGCTACGGCATGTGCGGCGGCCGTGCCATCGTCGAGCTGATGTACGGCGACTTCCTGGGCCGCTGCGGCGACGAAGTCTTCAACCAGCTGGCAAAATGGCAGGCAATGTCCGGCGGCCTTCTGAAGATGCCGGTTGTCCTGCGCATCTCGGTTGGCTCCAAGTACGGCGCACAGCACTCCCAGGAGTGGACCTCCATGTGCGCGCAGGTTCCTGGCCTGAAGGTCGTCTACCCGGTTACGCCTTACGACGCGAAGGGCATGATGAACACCGCCCTGGCTGGAACGGACCCGGTCGTCTTCTTCGAGAGCCAGAAGATCTACGATATGCCTGAAAAATTCGTCAAAGAGGGCGTTCCGGAAGGCTACTACGAAGTTCCCTTCGGCGAGCCAGTTGTCAGAAGAGCAGGCGACGACGTCACGATCCTGACCCTTGGGCCGGCGCTCTACAGCGCGCTGGATGCTGCGAAGACGCTGGAAGGCTACGGCGTATCCGCAGAGGTTATCGATATGAGAAGCGTCGTTCCCTTCAACTATGAGATGGTCGCGAAATCCGTCGAGAAGACGGGCCGCGTCATTCTGGTCAGCGAGGCCTGCGAGAGAGGCAGCATCATGCACGATATCGCGAATAACCTCTCCCAGCTCTGCTTCGACTATCTGGATGCCGCTCCGTTTGTTCTGGGCTGCCAGAACTGGATTACGCCTTCCGCAGAGTACGACAAGTACTTCTTCGTCGGCGCAAGCGACATCGTGGATGCGATCCACGAGAAACTCCTGCCCCTGCCTGGCCACGAGCCGGCAAGAACCTTCCGCAAAGCGGAGCTCATCCGCAAAGCAAAGAAGGGTGTCTAAGGGCATCTTGAGAAAAACAAAAAGCTGTGAGCAATCGCTCACAGCTTTTTTGTTGCGTTTTGGTAAGAACATGGGGAAAAGCAAAATAAAATGGCAGGAAGCTTTTTAGGCTTCTGCCATA
>CAMSSU010000010.1 GCA_947063485.1 uncultured Clostridia bacterium
AAGGAACGATCGGAATAAAGTCAAAGAGAGTGAAGGCAAGGCAAAAAGGTCAAGGAATTGGAAAAGAATAAGATCGAGCTGGAATTTGAGATCTCGCAGGATCTGCTTAAGCAGGCTTCGCTCAAGGCCTATAATAAAAACAAGGGCAAGATCAACGTGCCCGGTTTCCGCAAAGGCCATGCGCCAAAGGCCGTTATCGAGCAGTTCTACGGCAAAAATGTGTTCTTTGAAGATGCGTTTGAGATTGCTTTCCCGGATGCCTACAGCGCTGCGCTGGAAGAGAAAGAGATTTTCGCGGTTTCCCGCCCGGAAAATGTGGATATCATCTCCATGGAAGAGGGCAAGCCCATGGTAGTAAAGGCAGAGCTTTATGTGAAGCCGGAAGTGGAGCTAGGCGACTATAAGAACGTCGCAGTCGAGTTCGAGGGCAAGAAAGTTTTGGCCAAAGACGTCAAGGCGGAAGTCGAGAAAGTGATCGAGCAGAACGCCCGCTTCGAGGAAGTCGAGCGTGCGGCGAAAAACGGCGATAAAGTCGTGCTGGATTACTCGGGCAGCGTGGATGGCGTGAAGTTCGAGGGCGGCACGGCAGAGGGGCAGACGCTGGATCTTGGAAGCGGAACCTTCATCCCTGGTTTTGAGGAGCAGGTGGTGGGCCTGAAAGCCGGCGAGGAAAAGGAAATTGAGGTAACCTTCCCCGAGCAGTATCACGCCAAGGAGCTGGCTGGAAAGCCCGCGGTCTTTGCTATTAAGCTGGTTTCCGTCAAGGAAAAACAGCTGCCCAAGGCGGACGACGAGTTCGCGCAGGATATTTCCGAGTTCGATACCTTTGAAGAATATCAGGCAGATCTCAAAGAAAAGCTGAAAAAGCGCGTGGAAGATCAGAACAAGAGAGAACTGGAGAACGTCATCCTGGGCAAAATCGTCGAGGAGAGCAAAGTGGATATCCCGGCCTGCATGATCGACAATCAGATCGACAGCCAGATTCAGGAAATGAGCTATAGCCTCATGTATCAGGGCCTGAATATGCAGCAGTATTTGGAATATACCGGCCTCACAATGGATAAAATGAGAGAGCAGGCTCGCCCGGGCGCTGAATCGACCGTCAAGGCACAGCTCGTGCTGGAGGCGATTAAGAACCAGGAGCAGATCAAGGCGGATGAGCAGGCAATAGACAAAAGCATTGCATCTTTTGCCGAAATGCAGAATAAAACCTTTGAGGATTTCAAAAAGGAAATAAAGCCGGAAGAGCTGGAATATATTACAGAGAGAGCGGATTATGATGCGCTCATCGAATTCCTGGTGAAAAACGCAAAGGTAACCACGCCTGCCAAGAAGGCTGCCGCTAAGAAAGAAGAAAAGGCGGAAGAGAAAACCGAAGAATAAGCAAAAGCACCTTTTGGCGCGATAAAAAGGAGTTGAGGACTTTGAGTTATGTACCTATCGTAATTGAACAGACAAACCGCGGAGAACGCAGCTATGATATTTATTCGCGTCTGCTGAAAGACAGAATTATCTTCCTTTCGGGCGAGATCGACGATCTGACGGCCAATTTGGTTGTAGCGCAGATGATTTTCCTGGAAGCTGAGGATCCGGATAAGGATATCTTCATGTATATCAACAGCCCGGGCGGCTCAGTTTCGGCGGGTATGGCCATCTATGATACCATGCAGTATATCAAATGCGATGTTTCGACCATCTGCATCGGGCTGGCGGCATCCATGGGCGCGTTCTTGTTGGCTTCGGGCGCAAAGGGAAAGCGCAAAGCGCTGCCCAACAGCGAGATCATGATTCATCAGCCGCTGGGCGGGGCCAGAGGCCAGGCGACGGATATCGAGATCCAGGCCAAGCAAATTTTAAAGATCAAGGAAAAGTTGGCGAATATTCTTGCAGAGCGCACGGGCAAACCCCTGGAGACTCTGAAGGCAGATATGGAGCGCGATTTCTATATGGCTGCCGGCGAGGCGAAGGAGTATGGCCTCATTGACGAGGTCATTCCTGCAAGACGCTAATTTGAGGTGAATATGAACAATAAAACTGACGAGACAAAGCCGGTCAAGTGTTCATTCTGCGGAAAATACCAGGAGCAGGTTCGGCGGATTGTGGCAGGGCCTGGGGTATATATCTGCGATGAATGCATTGAGCTTTGCAGGGAAATTATCCAGGAGGATTTCTCGGCGGATACTGCGCCGGATTTGGGCAATTTGCCAAAGCCGGCGGAGATCGTCGCCGCACTGGATGAATATGTCATCGGGCAGGAAAAGGCGAAAAAATACCTGTCTGTGGCCGTTTATAACCACTATAAGCGGATTATGACTTCCCAGCAGACAGATGACGTCGAGCTTTCCAAGAGCAACATCCTGATGCTCGGGCCGACGGGTTGCGGCAAGACGCTGCTGGCACAGACGCTGGCGCGGATTTTAAACGTCCCCTTTGCGATTGCCGATGCAACCGCGCTGACCGAGGCGGGCTATGTGGGCGAGGATGTGGAAAATATCCTGCTCAAGCTCATCCAGGCAGCGGATTACAACATCGAGAAGGCGCAAAAGGGCATCATCTATATTGACGAGATCGACAAGATTGCCAGAAAGAGCGAGAGCCCCTCGATCACCAGAGATGTTTCGGGCGAGGGCGTGCAGCAGGCACTGCTGAAAATTCTGGAGGGAACGGTTGCCAGCGTGCCGCCGCAGGGCGGGCGCAAGCATCCGCATCAGGAGTTTTTGCAGATCGATACGACCAATATCCTCTTTATCTGCGGCGGCGCTTTCGTCGGCCTGGAGGATATTATCGAGCGCCGGGTCGGCAAGAAATCCATGGGATTTGGCGCGGATGTGCAGACCAAAAAAGAGCGCAACCAGGGCGCGCTGTTTTCTCAGCTTCAGCCGGAGGATTTGCTGAAATTCGGCATGATCCCGGAGTTCGTCGGCCGTATTCCGATTGTAGTATCGCTGGAAGCGCTGACGGAAGAGGCGCTGGTCAATATCCTGACAAAGCCGAAAAACGCGCTGACCAAGCAGTATAAAAAGCTGTTTGAGCTGGATGGCGTTGAACTGCAGTTTGAGCAGGATGCAGTTGAGGAGATCGCAAAACAGGCGATTGAGCGCAATACGGGCGCCAGAGGACTGCGCTCCATCATCGAATCAGTTATGATGGACGCGATGTTTGAAGTGCCTTCGGAGGAAGATGTACAGACTTGCGTGGTAACAAAAGATACCATCAAGCTTGCTCAGCAGCCAAGGCTCATCCGCAAGCCGGCGCAGCAGCAGCTGCCCGCCAGCGGAGAATAGAAGAAAAGAGCAGCGGAAAACCGCTGCTCTTTTTATTTGCACAGAAAGATACATGCGGGGCATTTTGTGCTATAATATTTTCAATATGAAAAAGAAGGGCGATGATAGAGTGCGGGAGCGGACGAAAAAACAGCTGATGCAGCCCGAGCAGACGATGGCACTGCTGGAAAGGGCAAAAACCGGGCACCTCGGCACAATTCGGCAGAACGGTGCGCCGTATGTCGTGCCAGTGCAGTTTGTGATGCTGGATGGCAGAATTTACATTCACGGCGCGGCGGAAGGAGAGAAGCTGGAAAATATGCTGCGCGATAAGCGGGTCTGCTTTGAGGTTTGCCAGGAGTTCGGCCTGAGCTACGCCAAAGACGCTCAGCAGGCTTGCGCTGTCAATACAAAATATGAGAGCGCCGTTGTGTTTGGAGAGGCGAGAGCCGTAGAAGATGAGGGAGAGCGGGAGCGCGCCTTGCGGAGCCTGGTGGCAAAATATGTTCCTGAATTTGCGGCAAAGGAGTTTGGCGCGCAGACTTTCGCGCGCACGGCGGTCGTTGCCATAGAGAATCTTGAATATACGGGAAAGGAATTCCGAGGAAGATAGAGCGATGAAAATTACTGATATTTTGAAGCAAAAGAAAGTTACGGTTTCCTGCGAGCTGTTTCCGCCCAAAGCTGGAACGGCGCTGGAGGATGCGAAGAAGGTGGTGCGGCAGATGGCGGAGATTGGGCCGGCATTTATGAGCGTTACCTATGGGGCTGGCGGCGGCAACAGTGAAAATACCGTGAGCATTGCAGATGAGATTCAGAACGTCAATGGCATTACAGCCCTGGCACACCTGACCTGCGTCAACTCGGATCGGCAAAAGATCGAGAGTGTTCTGACGGAGCTGAAGCAGAAGGGGATCGAGAATGTGCTGGCTCTGCGGGGAGATATTGTGGAAGGCGGCAGGCTGGGCACCTATCAGCATGCCAGCCAGCTGGCGCAGGAAATCTGCGCCAAGGAAGGTTTTTGCGTGGGCGGCGCGTGCTATCCGGAAGGACATCCGGAATCCCAGTCTCTGGAAAAGGATATTTGGGGCATTCGCCAGAAGGTGGAGAGCGGCTGCCAGTTTCTGACAACCCAGATGTTTTTCGACAACAACATTCTCTATAATTTCATGTTCCGGCTGCTCAAGGCCGGGGTGGATGTGCCGGTGATCGCGGGCATCATGCCCGTTACCAACAGCAAGCAGATCACCAGAATCTGTTCGCTTTCCGGGACGGCCCTGCCGCCGCGCTTCCGGGCGATTGTAGATAAGTTTGCCGACCACCCGGCGGCTATGCGGCAGGCCGGTATCGCCTATGCGACCGAGCAGATCATCGATCTCATCGCAAACGGCGTCAACCATATCCATATTTACTCCATGAATAAGCCGGATATCGCGGGCAGCATCATGAGAAACCTTTCGGAGATGATCGGGTGATGGAGATTCGCAGGCGCGAGGTCTGGCGGTATTTGGGCTATGGGGGCAATGCGCCCCAGCCGGAGGAACAGCAGAAGATTGAGGCGGTGATTGCCCAGCTGGAGCGGGCGGTAACACCCCGGCATATTTATCTGGAAAAACCCTGCTGTGTGGAAAAAGGCGGCGTGGAAATCGAGGGAATTCGCTTTTCCAGCACATTATTAGCGCGCAATCTGGCCGGATGCCGGCGCGTCATCCTCATGGCGGCGACGCTGGGCGCGGAGGCGGATTTGCAGGTGCGGCGCTATCAGGCGCGTTCAATGGCCGAGGCTGCCATTGCGCAGGCGGTGTGCGCGGAGCTGCTCGAATGCTATCTGGATGGCGTCTGCCGGGAAATCACCGGGGAAAAGGAGAAAGACGGGCTGTTTCTGCGCCCGCGCTATAGCCCAGGCTATGGAGATTTGGCGCTGGAAGCCCAGCGGGATTTTTTCACGCTGCTGGATTGCAGGCGGCGCCTGGGCGTCAGCCTGACGGACGGCAATATGATGACGCCGACAAAATCTGTTACCGCCTTTATCGGCCTTTCGCATACTTGCAGGAAGAGCGGGAAAAGCGGCTGCCAGGCTTGCGGCAAGCAGGACTGCGCATTTCGAAATTGGGAGAGCTAGCATGGAGAAGAGTTTGCGGGAGAAGCTGGGAGGGCAGCTGCTGTTTTTCGATGGTGCCATGGGCACAGAGCTTCAGGACAGAGGGCTTTTGGCGGGAGAACTGCCTGAATTATGGAACTGCACGCACGAGCAGGAAGTTTTGGAAATTCACGCGGGCTATCTGGCCTGCGGCTGTGATATTATTTTGGCCAATACGTTTGGTGCAAACCGTTTTAAGCTGAGGGAGAGCGGCCATTCGGTGGACGAGATCGTGCAAAAGGGCGTGGAGATAGCCAGGAAGGCCGCCGCGAGGGCAGGAAGGGGCTGTGTTGCGCTGGATCTGGGTCCTACGGGAAAACTGCTTCGGCCGATGGGCGATTTGGGCTTTGATGAGGCCTATGCGGCGTTTGCGGAAATGGTACAAGCCGGGGTTAAAGCCGGTGCGGAGCTGATCGTCATCGAGACGATGAGCGATACCTATGAGATGAAGGCGGCGGTTTTGGCGGCAAAGGAGCAGAGCGGCCTGCCTGTTATCGCGACGATGACCTTCGACGAACAGGGCAAACTGCTGACGGGCGGCAACATTGAGGCGGCTGTCTGCCTGCTGGAAGGGCTGGGCGTGGATGCGCTTGGCATGAACTGCGGCCTCGGCCCGGAGCAGATGCTGGAACTCCTGCCCCGCATGCGCGCCTGCACCAGCATCCCGATCGCGGTCAAACCGAATGCGGGTCTGCCGGTTGTCGTCAACGGAAGGCCGTCTTATGCGCTGGGTTCAGAGGAATTTGCCCGGCAGGGAGAGGCTCTGGTGCGGGCAGGCGCTAGCGTGATTGGCGGCTGCTGCGGCGCTGGACGCGAGCATATGCAAAAACTGGTAGAGCGGTGCAGGGCTTTGCAGCCGCTGCCCATCCAGCAAAAAAATATCACTGCGGTTTCCTCCTATTCCCATGCGGTTTTCTTTGGCGGGAAGCCGGTTATCATTGGCGAGCGGCTGAACCCAACGGGCAAGCCAAAGCTCAAGCAGGCCCTGCGGGATGAGGATATGAACTATCTCTATCAGGAGGGGATTGCCCAGGCGGAGCACGGCGCGGATATTCTGGATGTCAACGTCGGCCTGCCCGGGATTGATGAGCCTAAACTGATGGAGCAGGCGGTTTGCGGGCTTCAGGGCATTCTGGATTTGCCCCTGCAGATCGATACGGCAGATAGTTCGGCGATGGAGCGCGCCCTGCGCCTCTATAACGGCAAGCCGCTTTTAAACTCCGTCAGCGGCAAGGAAGAGAGCCTCTCACAGGTTTTGCCGCTGGTCAAAAAGTACGGCGCGGCAGTGATTGCGCTGACGCTGGACGAGGCGGGCATCCCCCAGACGGCGGAAGGCCGCTTTGCCATCGCGGAAAAGATCGTGCTGAGGGCAGAAAAAGAGGGGATTGCGAGAAAGAATATCATCGTCGATCCGCTGGCCATGACGATCAGCACGGGCGCGGAGAATGCGAAGGTAACGCTGGAGACGCTGAAGATGGTGCGGGAGCGCCTGGGCGTGCATACTTCCCTTGGCGTCTCGAATATTTCCTTTGGACTGCCCGAGCGGGAGGGCATCAACACGGCTTTCTTCACCATGGCCCTGCAAAACGGGCTTTCAGCCGGCATCATCAACCCGGGCAGCGAGGCGATGATGCGTGCGGCTTATGCCTACAGCGCCCTGATGGGGCTGGACGAGGGCTGCGCGGGGTATATCCGGCGATACGCAGATGCACAGGCCAAAGAGAAAGCGCCGGAAGCACAGATGAGCCTGCATGGGGCAGTTTTGCGCGGGCTTGCAGAGCAGGCAGAGGCGGCGGCTAAGGAAGAGCTGGAACGGCGGGCGCCGCTGGAAGTTATTAGCGAGATTCTGGTGCCTGCGCTGGATGAAGTGGGCAAAGGGTTTGCGGAAAAGCGCGTCTTCCTGCCCCAGCTTTTGATGAGCGCCGAAGCGGCCAAGGCGGCCTTTGGCGCCGTGCGGGAGAAACTGCGCAAAGAAGGCGGCGCAGAGCAGAAAAAAGGAAAGATCATCCTGGCAACGGTCAAGGGCGATATTCATGATATTGGCAAAAATATTGTGAAAGTATTGCTGGAAAACTATGGATACGATGTGGTCGATCTGGGCAAGGATGTGGAGCCGCAGGCAGTCGTGCAGGCGGCAAAAGAGCAGGAGGTTCGCCTGGTTGGCCTGAGCGCGCTGATGACGACGACGGTCGTCAACATGCAGGCCACGATTGAACTGCTGAAGAAGGAGACGGATTGCAAAGTGATGGTGGGCGGCGCGGTTCTGACTCAGGATTATGCCGATGAGATTGGGGCGGATTTCTATTCGCCGGATGCCATGGGCAGCGTCTCTTATGCGGAAAGGGTGCTGGGCGGTGCGGTTTAGAGGATCGATTGCCTGGAACCCCTGGCATGGATGCCATAAAGTCAGTGCGGGATGTATGCACTGCTATGTTTACCGCATGGATGAGCGGCATGAAAAAGACGCCAGCAAGGTTTATAAAACGCAGAATTTTAACCTGCCTATACGCAAAAGCAGAGAAGGCGGCTATAAAATTCCATCCGGAGCGCACCTCGCCACCTGCTTCACTTCGGATTTCCTGCTGGAGGAGGCAGACGAATGGCGCGGGGAGGCTTGGCGCATGATGCGCGAGCGCAGCGATGTGCAGTTCTTTTTTATTACCAAGCGGATTGAGCGGCTGGAGCGCTGTTTGCCGCCGGATTGGGGCGACGGGTATGAAAACGTTGAGATCAACTGCACGGTGGAAAACCAGCAGATGGCGGAGCGGCGGCTTCCGGTTCTGCGGGATGTGCCCGCGCGGCACAAAGGGATCGTCTGCGAGCCGCTGCTTTCGGCCATCGATTTATCGCCCTATCTGGGCGGCTGGGTCAGGCATGTGGTGGCGGGCGGAGAATCTGGAAACCAGGCGCGGGTTTGCGATTATGACTGGGTTCTGGGCCTGAAAAAGCAGTGCGAGCAGGCGGATGTTTCCTTCTATTTTAAGCAGACGGGCGCCCGGCTGAAAAAAGACGGAAAGCTCTATCGGATTGCCAGACAGCATCAGCATGCTCAGGCCAGAAAGGCCGGAATCAACTATTGGAGGGAAGGGAGAGAAACGTGATGCGGGAGATGGACAGTTTTTCCTATGCACTGGGCGTGATCGACGCGTTTAACGAGGTAGTACGCGCAGGGGTGAAAAAGCTGGCTTTGGCGCACCCTGTCAGGGATCGGCAGCTGCGGGAAGAGCTAGCGCAGGCCGCTGAGGGCATCTGCGCGCAGTATGGGACCAAGCTTTACCGGGAAGACGACCCTCTGCTGACGGATTTGTTTCCAGTTTCCCTGAACCGGGGGACATATAACATCCTGTTCTATCAGAGCGAAGAGGTCTTGTCGGAGTATCTGGAGCTCAAGCAAAGAAAAAAACAGCTTCAGGAAGAGGGGCGCTACGCCGGCCAGGAGCGGAGGGAGATTGCGCGCGCTTTCGGGCATCTTCTTTCCTATACGGATGAGGCGATTGAGCGGCTGATCGCCGGCAACCACGAAAAGGAATCCTTTTCCTGATGGGCAGACGGTATAGAGAGCAGAATAGCAGGGGCGGGGTTATCACGGATCCTGCGGCATATCTGCAAAACCGCTTTCCGGGGCGGCAATTTGAACTGCTGGCCGATCAGAGCATTTTTCTGGAGCAGACAGGCGATTGGCTCCAGCGGGATTATGAGACAAAAGACGGAAAGAGCCAGCCAAACTGCACGCTTTCCGCTATCTGCAATGCGATGCTGTTTTTCGCGCGGGATGGATATGAGCAAATCCCGGGCGATCCGCCGGCGCTCTATCAGGCTGTGCGCAAAAAGGCGCGGAAATACCGAATACTCGGGCGCTATGGCACAGTCGCGTTTTTCAACCGCATGCTTGCCAACGCCGTTTGGAAGGCTTTCGGGTATCCGCAAATGCGGGCGCAAAGCAGATATCTCAGAGGCTTCTCCTATTGGGAGACGCTCATGAAACAGCGGCGGCCTTTTGTTATCTCGCTGTTCTCCGGGAAATATGCCAGGCATACGGTTTGCGCCTGCGGGCTGCTGGTATTTGCCGACGGGGTTCGACAATACCGCTTTTTGGCGCTTCGGGATAACTGGAGCCGGCAGCTGCGCTTTCTTTCGGATCTAGAGCCCTGCCTTAGCTGTACGACGCAGCTGATGCGGCAGTAAGACGGCGGGGCTGACCGTATCTTAAATGTCGAAAACGATACAAAAAAATTAATTTTTAGCGCCAAATACTGACAAACAAATACACAATTTTCTGCTATGCTATCCTCAAAAGTTGTTTTTCGGGGAGCAGACTATGCAGCGTTATAGAGTGTTTGAGGAAGTTTTATACGAAAGCCAGACGGGGAAGCCCTATCGCAGCTTTGGCGTTGCGGCGGGGGAGCTGCGCTTTTCCGATCTCAGCCTGGAAGAGCGGCCGGTTCGGGAATTTGTGGAGCGGCTGAATGCGGAGGAGCTGGAGATCGTTCATCTGCAAGGGGCAGTCGAGGATTTTATGGAATCGTTGGAGGGGAAGGAAAAGGCATGATACGTTTGGCCAAAAAGGAAGATGTGCAGCAGCTGCTGCGGCTTTGCAACCAGTTTAACGGCGAAGGCGAGACCAGCGTGGCGCATATTGAGCAGTCCATTCTGCAAAACCGGCAGGAAATTGCCGTGGTGGCAGAAGAGGACGGCGTTTTGGCGGGGTTCGTCTGCGTGCAGATGAAAAAGAGCCTCTGCTACCATGAGGTATCGCCGGAAATTACAGAGGTATTCGTCTGTGAGGAACATAGAAGAAAGGGACTGGCCAGCAAAATGATAGCTTTTGCAGAGGCATACTGCATGGAGCAGAGCGGCGTGCGTAGGTTTGAACTGCAGACGGGCGAGGAAAATTTTGCGGCGCAGGCGCTCTACCGCTCGCTGGGCTACTATCAGGAAAACGAGATTTTGATGGAAAAGGCGATGGGACAGACCGAGCCCAGAAAAAGGGAGTGCGCAGGGGAGCGGCCCGCGGACGGAAAATAAAGAGGGAAAATAGCGGCTGGCGTCGAATTGCTCCTTGACAGAGATGCTGGTTTGACTTATAATTCTGTGTTAGGGTTTGCGTTAGGAAATGGACAAATTCTAAAGGAGCCACGAATGAAAGTATTGCTGAAGGGAGCATCGGTATATTCGGAAAAAGGGTTTATCCGCAGCGATCTCGCCATTGATGGCGGATGTATCCGAACGCTTCAGGAGTCGATCCCATCGGATGGATTCGACGCCGTTTTTCATTTGAAGAATCTCATCATCTTGCCGGGTTTCGCAGATGTGCATGTGCATTTGCGGGAGCCTGGCTTTTCTTTTAAAGAGACGATTTTAACCGGGACGCAGGCGGCGGCCAGAGGCGGGTATACGGCGGTTTGCGCTATGCCCAACTTAAACCCGCCGCCGGACAGCCCGGAGCATTTGCTGGCTCAGCAGGAGATCATAGGTAGGGATGCGGCTGTACATGTCTATCCCTATGCCTGCATCACTAAGGGGCAGAAGGGCAGCGGTGAGCTGGCCGATTTGGATGCGCTGGCAGAGGGGGCTGTCGCATTTTCGGACGACGGCAAGGGCGTTCAGGCAGAGGAGCTGATGCGCCAGGCCATGCTGCGGGCAAAGCGGCTGGGAAAAATGATTGCGGCGCACTGCGAAGACGAGGCGCTTTTAAACGGCGGATATATCCATGATGGATGGTATGCCAAAAAGCACGGCCATAGAGGCATTTGCTCCGAGAGCGAATGGGGGCAGATACAGCGGGATTTGGCGCTCTGCCGGGAGACGGGATGCCGCTATCACGTCTGCCATGTCTCGACGAAGGAAAGCGTCGCGCTGATACGCCAGGCCAAGGCCGGGGGACTTCCCGTGAGCTGTGAGACTGCGCCGCACTATCTGCTGCTCTGCGAGGACGATTTGCAGGAGCACGGCCGCTTTAAGATGAATCCGCCGCTGCGCAGCCGGGAAGATCGGGAAGCGCTCATCGAGGGGATGATGGACGGCACAATCGATTGCATCGCCACAGACCATGCGCCGCACAGCGCAGAAGAAAAGAGCAGGGGTCTGGCAGGAAGCGCCATGGGCGTCGTGGGTCTGGAGACGGCTTTCCCGGCGCTGTATACCGGGCTCGTGAAGAAAAATATTCTGAGCCTGGAAAAACTGGTGGGGCTGCTAAGCACCGCGCCGAGAAGGGCGTTTGGCCTGCCTGGCGGCAAGATAGAGCCGGGCGCGGCGGCGGATCTCTGCGCTTGGGATTTGGGCGCGGAATATGAAATAAATCCGGAAGAATTTTGCTCCAAAGGCCGCAGCACGCCCTTTGAGGGGATGCGGGTGTTTGGAGAGAATCGTTTGACTATGATAGATGGGAGAGTAGTATGGAAAAAAGATTGATGAGAAAGATTGTCCTGGAAAACGGCCAGGAATTCTACGGCGAAGGATTTGGCGCGCAGTGCGATGCCATCAACGAGATTGTCTTCAACACCTCGATGGTCGGCTATCAGGAGATTGTTTCAGACCCATCTTACACGAATCAGATGGTCGTGATGACCTACCCGCTCATCGGGAACTACGGCATCACAGACGAAGACTACGAGACCAAGATTCCCACGATAGGCGGCATGATTGTGCGGGAATACAACGATTCCCCGAGCAACTTCCGATACACGAAGACACTCTCCGAGATTTTGGAGGAAAACGGCATCCCGGGCATCAGCGGCGTGGATACCCGAAAAATCACGCGGATGATCCGAAACGAGGGCAGCCAGAAGGTGATGATCACGGGCACGGATACTCCCAGGGAGGAGGCGCTTGCGGCGATGGGAGCCTACGAGCTGCCCAAAGACGGTGTGGCGCGGGTGAGCTGCAAAAAGAAATGGTATGCCAGAACGGCCAACCCGGCCTACCATGTGGTGGCGGTAGACTGCGGCATCAAGCTCAATATCATCCGCTCGCTCAATAAGCGCGGATGCAATGTGACGGTTGTGCCTTTTGATACGCCGGCGCAGGAAATTTTGAATCTCAAGCCGGACGGCGTGTTCCTCTCCAACGGCCCGGGAGACCCGGAAGATGTTACGCCCGTCATCGAGCTGGTGCGGGTACTGCGGGGCAAACTGCCCATTTTCGGCATCTGCATGGGGCATCAGCTGATTTCCATTGCCTGCGGCGCAAAGACGTATAAGATGAAGTTTGGGCACCGGGGCGGCAATCACCCGGTCAAAAACCTGCTGACGGGCAAAATTGAAATTACCAGCCAGAACCACAGCTTTGCCGTGGATAGGGAGTCCCTTGGCGGGACAGGCCTTGTGCCCACGCATATCAACCTGCTGGACGATACAGTGGAAGGCGCGGCATGCCCGGAGGACAAGCTCTTTTCGGTGCAGTATCACCCGGAGAGCGCCCCCGGCCCGCAGGACAGCGGCTATTTATTCGATCAATTTATTGGAATGATGAAGGAGAATCAGCGCAATGCCTAAGAGAGAAGATATTAAAAAAGTAATGGTAATCGGCTCTGGCCCTATCGTGATCGGACAGGCCGCAGAGTTCGACTATGCCGGAACGCAGGCATGCCTTGCGCTCAAGGAAGAGGGATATGAGGTGATCCTCATCAACTCCAACCCGGCCACGATCATGACGGATACCAACATCGCAGATAAAATCTATATGGAGCCGCTGACGCTGGAATATGTCGCCAAGGTCATCCGCTATGAGCGGCCGGATGCCATCGCGCCGGGATTCGGCGGGCAGGTTGGCCTGAACCTGGCCATGAAGCTGGCGCAGAAGGGCGTGCTGGATGAATGCCAGGTGGAGATTTTGGGCACGCCTTTTGATACCATCGAGCGCGCAGAGGACAGAGGGCTCTTCAAGGAGCTCTGCGAGAAGCTGGGCGAGCCTGTTCTGCCCTCGGTGATTGTGCACAGCATCGAAGAGGGCCTTCAGGCGGCGGAGGAGATCGGCTATCCCGTCGTGCTGCGCCCGGCCTTTACGCTGGGCGGAACGGGCGGCGGCTTTGCGGATACGCCGGAAGAGATGGCAGAGCTCTGCAAGCATGCGCTTTATATCTCGCCTGTGCAGCAGGTGCTGGTGGAAAAGAGCATAAAGGGCTATAAGGAAATCGAGTATGAGGTCATCCGGGACAGCAACGACACGGCCATCACTATCTGCAATATGGAGAATATCGACCCGGTGGGCATTCACACGGGTGATTCCATCGTCGTCTGCCCAAGCCAGACGCTGACAAATAAAGAATACCACCTGCTTCGGGACAGCGCGCTGCGCATCATCCGGGAGCTGAAAATCGAGGGCGGCTGCAACGTGCAGTTTGCGCTGGATCCATATTCCTTCCAATATTTCCTGATTGAGGTCAACCCGAGAGTTTCCAGATCTTCTGCGCTGGCATCCAAGGCCAGCGGATACCCCATCGCGCGGGTCTCGGCAAAAATTGCCGTGGGTATGACGCTGGACGAGATCGCCATTGCCAATACGCCGGCAAGCTTTGAGCCGACGCTGGACTACGTCGTCACCAAAGTGCCGCGGTTCCCGTTCGATAAATTCGCCACGGCCGATAACCACCTGAGCACCCAGATGAAGGCGACGGGCGAGGTCATGAGCATCGGGCGGACGCTGGAAGAGAGCCTTTTAAAGGCAATCCGTTCGCTGGAGACGGGAGTCTGCCACCTCTATATGCCTAAGTTCGACGATATGAGCAGCGACGATTTGCTGGCCTATATCAAGGACGGCACAGACGACCGCGTCTTTGCCATCGCGCAGCTCATCCGCAACGGCATTGACCTGGGCATGATTTACAACGAAACCAAAATCGACATGCTCTTCCTGGATAAGATCAAGAACATCGTGGATTTTGAGGCGGTTTTGAAAGCGCATCCCATGCAGAGCGAAGTGCTGCGCCAGGCCAAGCGGCTGGGCGTGAGCGATAAGTACATCGGGCAGGTTTGGGGCATGAGCGAGCAGGAAGTGTTCCTGATGCGCAGAGAGCAGGGCGTGATGCCCGTCTATAAGATGATCGACACCTGCGCCAGCGAGTTCTCCAGCTATGTCCCGTATTTCTACTCGACTTATGAGGATGAAAACGAATCCATCATCAGCGATAAGAAGAAGATCGTCGTTCTTGGCTCCGGGCCCATCCGCATCGGGCAGGGCATCGAGTTCGATTATTCCACGGTGCATGCCGTCTGGACGATTCGGGATGCGGGCTATGAGGCCATCATCATCAACAACAACCCCGAGACGGTTTCCACAGACTACACTACCAGCGACAAGCTCTATTTCGAGCCGCTGCTGACCGAAGACGTCATGAATATCATCGAGATGGAGAAGCCGGACGGCGTCATCGTGACGCTGGGCGGGCAGACGGCCATCAACCTGGCGGCATCGCTGGACAGCCTGGGCGTCAAGATCATCGGGACGGATATCCGGGCCATTGGCCGGGCGGAAAACCGGGATAACTTCAAGCGGCTCACCGAGAGCCTTGGCATCAAACAGCCCAAGGGCGTCGCGGTTGTGAGCATCGAGGAAGGCGTGCAGGCGGCGGCGGAAATCGGCTATCCCGTGCTGGTGCGCCCGAGTTATGTGCTGGGTGGCCGGGCGATGCAGATTGTCGGCGATGAGCAGGCGCTGCGCGAGTATATGAACACTTCCGTGCAGATCAGCCATAAGCAGCCTGTGCTGGTGGACCAGTATATCATGGGCCGGGAGATGGAAGTAGACGCGGTCTGCGACGGGGTGGATGTGTTCATCCCGGGCATCATGGAGCATGTAGAGAAAACCGGCATCCACTCGGGCGACAGCGTCAGCGTGTATCCGCCCTTTACGGCAAGCCAGAAAGTCAAGGATACTATCATCGACTACACCAAGCGGCTGGGGCTGGCAGTGGGCATCATCGGGCTGTTCAACATTCAGTTTATCGTCGATAAGGAGGATAACGTCTATATCATCGAGCTGAATGCCCGCTCTTCCCGGACGGTTCCCTTCCTCTCCAAGGCCACAGGGTATTCCATGGCAGATATCGGCACGCTTGCTATCCTGGGCAAGAGTCTGAAGGAGCAGGGGCTTACCCAGCTTTATGCCAAGGAAAAAGAGATGTGGTTCGTCAAGGCGCCGGTATTCTCCTTCTCCAAGCTGGACGGCATGGATACCTACCTCTCGCCCGAAATGAAATCCACCGGCGAGGCCATCGGCTACGATAAGAAGCTGACCAGAGCGCTCTATAAAGCGCTTCAGGCTTCGGGCATGAAGATCGCCAAATACGGCACCATCCTCGCCACGATTGCAGACTGCGACAAGCAGACGGCACTGCCGCTCATCCGCAGGTTCTACGACCTCGGCTTTAACATCGAGGCCACTCAGGGCACGGCGAACTATCTGAAAGCTAACGGCATCCGCACACATGCCGTTGCCAAAATCAGCGAGGGGAGCGATGAGATCCCGGCGGCGCTGAGAAAAGGGCATGTGAACTACGTCATCAATACCAGAGACGTGGATGCCTCGCCCATGCAGGATTCGGATGGATGGGTCATCCGCCGCTGTGCAGTCGAGAACAACGTCGCCATGTTCACCTCGCTGGAGACGGTTCGGGTGCTGCTGGATGTTTTGGAAGAAGTTACGGTGGGCGTCGCGCCTATCGATGCAGTCTAGGGGGCAGTATGCGAAAAGACGGCCTGTTTACAGTAAAGCAAAACCGGCAGATTGCCCAGAGCGTCTATGAGATGGTGCTGGAGGGGGATACCAGCGCCATCTCCGCGCCCGGGCAGTTTGTGAACGTGGAAATAGAAGGGCTCTTTTTGCGGCGGCCAATCTCCGTCTGCGATTTAAACGGCGATCTGCTGACGCTCATCTATAAAGTGGTCGGCGTCGGAACGGAAAAGCTGGCAGAGGCAAAGCCGGGAGATTGTTTTTCTCTGCTCACCGGCCTGGGCAATGGATATGACACTGCCAAATGCGGGCAAAAGCCCTTGCTCATCGGCGGCGGGGTGGGGGTGCCGCCCATGTATTATCTGGCAAAATGCCTGATTAGGGAAGGCAGGAAGCCCTGCGTTGTGCTGGGCTTTAACACAGAGCAGGACTGCTTTTATGCGGAGCAGTTCCGCGCTCTGGGCTGTGAGACAGTCGTCGCCACGGCAGATGGGAGCGTCGGAGTGAAGGGATTCGTAACGGATGCGATCCGGCAGAGCAGCTTGGACTACGATTATTTCTGCGCCTGCGGGCCCGAGCCCATGCTGCGGGCTGTGGCGGATTGCTGCGCCTGCGGCGGGCAGCTCAGCTTTGAGGAGAGAATGGCATGCGGCTTTGGCGCGTGTATGGGATGCAGCTGCAAAACCAAATACGGCAATAAGCGCATCTGCAAGGATGGCCCGGTGCTTTTCAAGGAGGAAGTGATATGGTAGACACTTCTGTAACTTTAAGCGGAATGCGGCTGGATAACCCGGTCGTCCCGGCCAGCGGCGCGTTTGGATACGGCAGGGAATTTGGCGAGTTTTACGACATCAATATTCTGGGTTCCTTCTCGTTTAAGGGGACGACCAGAGAGCCGCGGTTTGGCAACCCCACGCCGCGCATCGCAGACTGCACGGCAGGGATGATCAACGCCGTCGGCCTGCAAAACCCGGGCATCGATGCGGTCATCACGGAGGAACTGCCCGCGCTGAAGAAGATATTTCATAAGCCGGTGATCGCGAATATCAGCGGGTTTTCCATCGAAGAATATGCGGAGTGCTGTGAGAAAATCGATGCCGAGGAGCAGGTTGGCATCATCGAGGTCAACATCAGCTGCCCCAATGTGCGCCACGGCGGCATGAGCTTTGGAACCAGCTGCCAGAGCGCTGCGGAAGTAACCCGGGCTGTCAAAGCGGTAACGACAAAACCCGTCTACCTAAAGCTCAGCCCGAATGTGGAAAATATCGTGGAAATTGCCCTGGCTTGCCAGGAGGCAGGAGCAGATGGAATTAGCCTCATCAATACCTTGCTCGGCATGAGAATCGATTTGCGGACGAAAAAGCCCGTCATCGCCAATACGATGGGCGGCTTTTCCGGCCCGGCGATTTTCCCGGTGGCACTGCGCATGGTCTATCAGGTGGCGCAGGCGGTGCGCATCCCGATCATGGGGATGGGCGGCGTCAGCTCGGCGCGGGACGTCATCGAGATGATGCTGGCCGGGGCGACGGCTGTGCAGGTCGGCGCGGCAAATTTGAAAAATCCGTATATCTGCAAACAAATCATAGAGGATTTGCCAAAAGAGATGGAGAAACTTGGCATAAAGAGTTTAAAAGAAATCATAGGGGGTGCGTTATGAGCCGGGATGTCATGATTGCGCTGGATTTTAAAAGCGCGCAGGAAGTATTTGCTTTTCTGGATCTGTTTACGGAGGAAAAGCCGTATGTCAAAGTCGGGATGGAGCTTTTCTATGCCGAGGGCCCGCAGATTGTGCGGGAAATCAAAAAGCGCGGCCATAAGATTTTCCTGGATCTCAAGCTGCACGATATTCCAAATACCGTGAAAAAAGCCATGCATGTGCTCTCGGGATTGGATGTGGATATGTGCAACCTGCATGCCGCCGGAACCATCGAGATGATGAAAGCGGCGCTGGAGGGGCTGACTCGGGCCGACGGCTCGCGGCCGCTGCTCATTGCCGTAACCCAGCTGACCTCTACCAGCGAGGAGCGCATGCAAAAGGAGCTGCTCATCGGCGCGCCCATCGCGGATACCGTCGTCCAGTATGCCAAAAATGCCAAGGAGGCCGGGCTGGATGGCGTGGTTTGCTCGCCCCTGGAAGCGGCTATGGTCAAAGAGGCCTGCGGCAGGGAGTTCTATGCCGTAACGCCGGGCATTCGCTTTGCGGATGGGGCTGTGGGCGATCAGGTGCGGGTTACGACGCCGGCAAAGGCAAGGGAAATCGGCTCGGATTATATTGTAGTTGGCCGCCCCATCACAGCGGCGGAGGACCCGGTTGCGGCATACCGCAGATGCTGCCAGGAATTTATCGGCTAAGAAAAGGAGAATTCAGATGGAAAAACGAATTGCAAAGGATTTATTATCGATTGGCGCGGTGTTTCTGCGCCCGGATGAGCCGTTTACCTGGGCCAGCGGCATCAAGAGCCCGATCTACTGCGATAACCGGCTGACGCTGACAGCGCCCGCCGTGCGCGGCGATGTGGAAAACGGCCTGGCCGAGACCATCAAGAGAGAATACCCGCAGTGCGAAGTCCTGATGGGGACGAGCACAGCCGGCATCGCGCACGCGGCCATCACCGCGCATCTGATGAACCTGCCTATGGGCTATGTCCGCTCGGGCGCAAAGGATCACGGGCGGGCGAACCAGATTGAGGGCAAGCTGGAAAAGGGTCAGAAGGTTGTGGTTGTGGAAGATCTGATCTCCACGGGTGGCAGTGTTATCGAAGTCGTCAATGTGTTAAGAGCGGCAGGGGCGGAAGTGCTGGGGATCGCCAGCATCTTCACCTACGGCATGAAGAAGGGCCTGGCGCGCCTGGCCGAGGCGAACGTGAAAAATGTCAGCCTCTCCAACTTCGATGTGCTCGTCGAAGTGGCGGCAGAAGAGGGCTATATCCAAAAAGAGGATATCGAGAGGCTGATCGCCTTCCGCAATAATCCCAGCGATGAGAGCTGGATTCGGGGCTAAAGGAGAGAGAATATGCGCCATCTAATTGAAATTACGGATTTATCCGTGCGGGAAATCGATGAGATTCTCGATCTTGCGGAGGATATGATCGCCCAGCCGGGCAAATACAGCGAGGTTTGCCGCGGAAAGCAGCTGGCGACGCTGTTCTTTGAACCCAGCACGCGAACGCGCCTGAGCTTTGAATCTGCAATGCTCAGCCTGGGCGGGAGCGTGCTCGGGTTCTCCTCGGCAAACTCCAGCTCGGCCTCCAAGGGCGAGAGCGTCTCGGATACGGTGCGCACGGTGGGCTGCTACGCGGATATTATCGCCATGCGGCATCCTAAGGAAGGCGCGCCGCTGGTGGCTTCGATGAAATCGCCGATTCCGATTATCAACGCAGGCGACGGCGGGCATCATCACCCGACGCAGACGCTGACGGATCTGCTGACCATTCGCAGGGAAAAAGGAAAGCTCGGCGGCTTTACCATCGGCCTTTGCGGCGATTTGAAGTTTGGCAGAACCGTGCACTCGCTGATCACAGCCCTTTGCCGCTATGAGGATATCAACTTCGTGCTCATTTCGCCGCAGGAACTGCAAGTGCCGGATTATATCAAGACGGATGTTTTGCAGAAGAGCGGGAAATCCTGGCGGGAAGTTGAGACCATGAGCGAAGTGATGCCAGAGCTGGATATTCTGTATATGACCAGAGTGCAAAGAGAGCGCTTCTTTAACGAGGCAGACTATATCCGCCTGAAAGACAGCTATATTCTGGATCCCCAAAAGCTGGAGCCTGCCAAAAAGGATCTCTGCATTCTGCACCCGCTCCCCAGAGTTACGGAAATTTCCACTAAGGTGGACGACGACCCCCGGGCGGCGTATTTCCGCCAGGTGAAAAACGGCAAATTCGTGCGCATGGCGCTGATGTCCCGGCTACTGGAGGTGTTATAGTATGCATATCGACAGCATTCAAAACGGCCTGGTGCTCGACCATATCACAGCAGGGAAGAGCATGGAAATCTATCACTCCCTGGGGCTGGATAAGCTAAACTGCAGCGTGGCCATCATCAAAAACGTCAAGAGCGCCAAAACAGGACGCAAGGATATTTTGAAGATCGACGCGGATATTGCGCTGGATTTGGGCGTGCTTGGGTATCTGGATCCCGGCATCACCGTCAACCGGATCGCGGATGGGAAAATCGTGGAGAAAAAGCATCTGGAATTGCCCGAAAGAGTCGTCAATATCATTCGGTGCAAAAACCCGAGATGCATCACCTCGGTCGAGCCGGAGCTAGACCAGATCTTTGAGCTTGCCAACCGGCAAACAGGGGAATACCGCTGCCTATACTGCGAAGAGAAGCATGAATAAAAATCGCCCGCCGGTTGGCGGGCGATTTTCGCTTTGGTGGGCGAAGATAGGAGGCAAATATGGAAAAACGGTGCAACCTTTGCCCGAGGGTCTGCAATGCCGTGCGGGAAAAAGAGGGCTTTTGCCGGATGCCGGAGCAGCCGGTCGTTGCGAGAGCCGCTCTGCATTTTTGGGAAGAGCCCTGCATCAGCGGAGAAAAAGGCTCGGGGACGGTCTTTTTCAGCGGGTGCAACCTGTGCTGTGTCTTCTGCCAGAACCATCAGATCAGCCAGGAGGGTTTTGGAAAGCAGGTGAGCGTAGAGCAGCTCAGGGCGATATATTGGAAGCTCATCGATCAGGGGGCGGAAAATATCAATCTGGTTACGCCTACGCACTTTCTAGGTGCAGTCGCCGCTTCGCTCCGGCCCAAGCTGCCCGTGCCCGTGGTCTATAACTGCGGGGGATATGAGAAGGTAGAGTCCTTAAGGCGGCTGGAAGGGCTGGTGGATATTTATCTGCCGGATCTCAAGTATCTGGATGGTGCAAGCGCGGCGCGCTATTCCCTGGCGCCGGACTATCCGCAAATTGCCATAAAGGCCATAGAGGAGATGTATCGACAGGTTGGAGATTGCCAGATGAACCAAGAAGGCATGCTCCAAAGGGGAGTGCTGGTGCGGCATCTGGTTTTGCCGGGCAGCCTGGAAAACAGCCGGGCGGTGCTGGATTGGATGGAAGGTTTTGCAAAAGACAAGGATGTGCTTTTCAGCCTGATGAGCCAGTATACGCCGGTGACGGATTTATCTGCCTATCCGGAGATCAACCGCGGGCTTTTGCAGAGCGAGTATGATCAGCTGCTGGCAGAGCTTGAACAAAAGGAGAATATCGCTGGCTTTGTTCAGGAGCTTTCTTCGGCTGAGGAGCAGTATATCCCAAGCTTTCGCCTGGAAGGGCTGGAGGAGATTTGAGGGCCTGGGCAAATAAAAAGTGTTGAATTTTCTGCACATTTCGATATAATGATACTATCGTATGACAATAGAATAGGAGAAGGGGATCATTATGAAAAAATTCGTCTATGGAAACACACCTGGGATGCTGAAACAGGAGATCAACGAAGATCCAGCCAGCTATGCTGCGCAGGATGCAGTCTTTATGGGCATTCCGTGGGAGGGCGGCGTAACCTGGAGCGCATATGCCGGAACCGAGCTTTTGCCCAAGGCAATCCGCAATGCCTCTGCCAGATATACGGGCTATCTGCCCGAGCTGGATGATATCAACGTCTGGGACAACCTGAAAGTAACGGACGGCGGCGATCTCGGCTGCGAGCCCAGCGATACGCTCAAAACATTTGAAAAGATCACAGAGAAGGCAAAGGAGCTTTTTGCTTCGGGAACCGTCCCGATTTTCCTGGGCGGAGACCACAGCATCACGTTCCCCATCATGCGCGGCCTTGGCGAGACCAAGAAGGGCAAAGTTGGTATCATTCATATGGATGCACACTTTGATAACCGCGAGATTTTCGGGGACGATCCCTATGCCCGCTGCTGCCCCCTGCACCGGATTTCCGAGCTGGAGAGCGTCAAAAATACCAGCATCGTGCATTTCGGCATCCGCGGGGCGCGCAATGCCCCCCAGGACGGCGCTTATGCCAAGAAGATCGGCGCGAAAGTCGTTACCATCAACGATATCCGCATGGGCAATATGAAGGATTATATGAAGCTCGTCAAAGAGGCCTATGATACGGCGGCAGACGGCACGGATGCTGTTTACGTTACGGTTTGCAGCGACGTTCTGGATATCGCCTATAACCCGGGCGGCCCGCTGGACGGCAACGGCCTGACGACCTTTGAGCTGTTTAACGCGCTTTATTATTTCGCATGCCGCGGCATTGCCGGTTTCGATGTGGTCGAGGTTTATCCGCCTATGGATCCCAACAATACCTCTTCGCATATCGCTGTGCAGATGATCCTCTATGTGCTGGCCGGCCTTTCCAAAAAGAAGGCAGAAGCGAAATAGGCGCCAGCCAGGCCGTCTTTGGAGAAAGGAAATAAATATGAAGTTTGGGTTTGCGCATAACAACTTTAATGTGCTGAATTTGGAAAAATCCCTGGAGTTTTATGAAAAAGCGCTGGGGCTGAAGGAAGAAAAGCGGCATGAAGCAGAGGATGGCAGCTTTATCATCGTCTATCTGGGAGACGGGCAGACTGGCCACCAGCTGGAACTCACCTGGCTGAAGGAATGGCAGCGCCCCTATAATCTCGGCGACAATGAATTCCACTTGGCGCTTCGTGTAGACGACTACGAGGGGGCGCTCAAAAGGCACAAGGAAATGGGCTGTGTCTGCTTTGAAAATGCGGATATGGGAATTTATTTCATCGAGGATCCGGACGGATACTGGGTCGAAATTATCCCGGCAAAATAAAAAGATGCGGAGCAAAACTGCTCCGCATCTTTTTTACATGCTTTTTTCTATGAGTCAAACAAATTCATCTGCTTGGCAAGAATTTGCCTGCGGTCTGCGGCGGTATCTGCCTCAAAAAAGGCGGCGGGAAGCTCGGCGAGCAGGGGAGATGGCTCCCCGTAGCAGCTCAGATGCAGGGAGCTTTTGGCGCGCGTCATGCCCACATAGAGCAGGCGGCGCTCTTCTCCAATATCGCCCGCCTGGATATTTTGCAAAGGCAGGATGCCTTTGTTCAGCCCGCAGAGAAATACCGCTTCAAACTCCAGGCCCTTTGCGCCGTGCAGAGTGGAGAGGGTAACGGCATCCAGAGGATAGGAGCGGCTGCCGCTGCGCCGGATATCCGCCTCTTGCCCCAGCGTGAGATTTGAGAGAAAAGAGGGGAGATCTTTGTGCGCGGATGCGGCGCATAAAAGACGCTCGAAAGAGGCATTTTCCTCTATGCTTTGCTGGGCGGCCCAATCCTCCAAAAGAGCCTGCGGGGCAGTTTTGGAAAATTGCGGAAGGAAATGCTCCAAAAGCTGAGAGAATTGCAGCAATGCCTGGGCGTTTTCCGCCTGGGCGCGGAGCGCCTGCGCGAGCGCTTCTGGGCTATAGCCAGCCTCCTCATAGCATCGCCGTATAGAGGCGGTTTGCTCATGAGAACAGCCGGCTGCCAGAAGGATGGAAGAGAGCGCCAGGAGATTTTGCGGCGTGCAGAGCAGCCGGAAAAAGGCGAGAGCGCGCTGAACTTCCGCGTCTGAGAGGCAATCTTCCCTTCCAAGAACGACATAGGGAATCCCCTCTTTTTGCAGGCAGTATTCCAGCTGCGCCGCCTGGCGGTGCGTGCGGTAGAGCAGGGCGATATCTGAAAAGCTGAAGTCCGCGTTTTGCACATGCGGGCGCTTTTTGGAGCCATGCGCGCCTAACATATCAATGCCGCCCATCATGCGGATGATCTCGTGGGCAATATAGATGCCTTCCGCGCGCGCGCTGGAGGCCTTGACAAGCTGTACTTTAGAGCCGGATGACCGCTTTGGCCGGAGTGCATCGCCATGCACAACGGGCTGTGCGCAGCCCAGAATTTCAGGGGTTGAGCGGTAGTTTTCCTGCAGGGTAATCTGCCTGCATTCGGGGTAATCCGAGGCCAGGCGGGAAAAGCATTCGGCGCTTGCTCCGCGGAACCCATAGATGGATTGGTTTGCGTCGCCGATGCAGAACAAACTGCCCTGTGCTCTTTTCCAAAGCTGAATGAGGCGATACTGCAACGGGTTGATATCCTGGAACTCATCCACCAAAAGATGCGCAAAGCTGCCCAAAGACCGTTCTTTTTTGCCGCTTTCCAGCTCTGCAATGGTCTTGAGCAAAATATCGTCATAATCCATGACGCCATAGGATTCCAGCAAATGATTATAAGCCGCCAAAACGCCCTCCGGCAGATCGGAAGCGGGAATCATACCGTTTTTGATGCCGGAGATTCGGCGCAGCAGGCCGTTTGCCGAAAAGCGGAGAGAGAAGGAGGAGATGATCTCCTGCGCCAGGAGCAATGCTTCATTTTCCTCTAAAACAGGGCGGCTCAGCTTCCATTTTTTGAGCAGGGCGAGGCAGATGGAGTGAAAGGTTCCGATACTAAGGGCGCGAATCTGGCTGCGCCCCAGCTCACGAGCCAGGCGTTCGCGCATTTCCGCGGCGGCCTGGTTGGTAAAGGTAACGGCGGTAATTTGTGAAGCCGGCACGCCCGAGCGCTCTAAGAGAGAGACAATGCGGTAAACCAGCGTCCGCGTTTTGCCCGTTCCCGGCCCGGCCTGCACGGCCAAAACCGGCGCTGTGCTGGAGGCCGCCTCCCATTGCAGCTGGTTCAGGCCGTAGTGATCGGGCGAAGCGCCGGAATCCGGCTGCTCCTCTTGGGCCGCCGGCGCAGAAATGGCGGGAGAGGGCAAAACAGCTTGTTTTGGGGAAGGCTTGGAAGGAAGGTTTTTGAAGAAAGAAAGCTGCCCTTGCAGGCCGGCGCGTTCATCCTCGCCGATCAGCTGGATTTTCCCATAAACGCCGTCAAAGCCGGGCTGGGCCAGCATCTCTCCTGCGCGCAGCCGGCGAATTCCCTCGGCCACCAGCGGGCCGGCCTTCTCCTTAATTTGCTCCAAAGGAGCTTCGCGCAGGATATATAGCTCCGGCCCAATTTCTTTTGCCAGAGATTCCTGCAAATTTCGTATTTTCAGGCTGCTGCCCGAATAGCCAAGGCAGGAGGAAAGCGCCTCCGAAAGCGGCATAATGCTCTCAAAATGCTTTGCATAGGGCGCGTGCCGGCCAAGCGGATGGGTGGCCAGCTCTTCAACGCGGTGGGAAACGCCGACGGTCAGGCGCTTGCCGCATACGGGGCAAATCCCGCCCAGCGCGATAGTCTGCTCGGGAGAGAGGCATACGCCGCAGTTGCGGTGCCCGTCGTAATGGTATTTTCCCTCTTCCGGGAAGAATTCCAGTGTTCCGTAAAACTCCTGTGTTTCCGGGTGCGCCAGGGCATGGCTGATGGCGGAATAGGAAAACTCCGTATCGAATAAATTCGCCTCCCGGGCAAGATTTGCCGGGGAGTGGGCATCCGAATTGGAGACGAGGGTATAGCGATCCAGCGCTTCCAGGCGCCAGTTCATGGGCGGATCTGAAGAAAGCCCAGTTTCCAGAGCATGGATCTGCGGCGTCAGATCTTCAAAGCATTCCTCGATGGTATCAAAGCCGGAGTATGCGCCAAATAAAGAGAAGTGCGGCGTCCAGATATGCGCGGGAATAAAAATGGCGTCCGGGCAGGTTTCCAGCGTCAGCTCCAGGAGATCTTTGCTGTCCAGCCCCAGAATCGGCCGGCCATCTGAATGCAGATTCCCAATGGCCTCCAGCTTTTTGGAGAGCGCTTCGGCTTTTTCCAAAGAGGGGACAAGAATGAGCAGGTGCACTTTGCGCGTGCGCCCATTTTTCTTATAGATACAGCTGATTTCGCTGGAGAGGATAAACCTCGGCGCGCAGCCTTGCAGGGCAGTTTCGCATGGCAAAATGAACTCATCCTTTAGGCGGTAAAAACCCTCTTCGGCAGGCGTGAATTTCTCTGCGAGCTCCTGGCGCCAGGCGGGATGCGTGAAGTCGCCAGTCCCGATGAGATGCAGCCCCTTTTTGCGCGCGGCATGATCCAGCGTTTCGGGCGCGCAGGTTTTGCTGGTCGCCCGGGAATAGCGGGAGTGAATATGCAGATCTGCGAGAAACATATCTTTGCTCCTAACATTTGCGATATGCTCATTATAGTGGAATTATAGGAAAAAAGAAATATTTTGGGCTAAAATGGCGGAAAAAGGGGAATATGGGCGAGAATGCAAAATTAGAAGTGCGGCAGAATTTTTTAAGATTTTTTTAAGATGCGAGTTCTACTACCCATTTTAAAAAAGATATGATACCATAGATAAGGAAAATCTTTCAGGAGGAAATGAAGGAAATGAACAAAGCAATGAAGAGAACGATTTGTGTAGCTTTCGTGCTTATCTTGGCCTTGGCTCTGGTGGCATGCGGCGCTCCTGCTGATGCGCTTACGGGTACCACTTGGAAGCTGACCGGCGGTGAAGCAATGGGCATGGAAATGGGAGAGAGCGATGTGGAGTCCCTGGTTGGAACTATGACGCTGTCTTTCCAGAAGGGCGGCAAGGTTACTGTCGATCTCAATGGGCAGAAAGCTTCTTCCAAGTACAGTGTCGATGGCGACACCGTTACCATCACGGATCCCACGGGCACGATGACCGCGAAATTCAGCGGCACAGAGATGCGCCTGAATCAGGAGCAGGAAGGCGTTACCGTAACGCTGATCTTCACCAAGCAGTAAGCTGCGAAATTGCAAAAATAAAAAAGAAGCCAAGCGGCTTCTTTTTTATTTTCCGGGGTTTCAGATTTTGTCTGCCAGGAATTTTTGCAGCAAATTAGCTGCAAGCTCAATGTATTCGGCCAGAGGAGCCTCTAAAACTCCTGCGATGGCAGATTTGCAGCGGTTCATCGGGATGAGGATTTTCTGGGCATCGCTTTGGGCGACGGCAGCAGCCATGGCCGGCGTAATTTCGCCGAGCAGGGAATTGGCCAGAACGATTCCGATGGGCCCGATGATGACATCCGCGCTCTGGGCGTTGTAGATCACGGGGTTTTCTCCGGTTGCGCCTTCCTGGGCGCCGGCGCGCAGCATGGTAGAAGTGGCGATGCTGTTGGTGCCAAGGGCTATAAGCGGCAGTTCTGGCCATCTTTGCCGGATTTTCTCAACCAGCATCTTGCCGATTCTCCCGCCCTGGCCGTCTATGATTAAAATCTTCACAATAGCTCACCTCCAAAGGCAGGCTCCCTGAAAAGAGCAAGCCTGTTTTTATCTTAACATGCCGGCAAAAAAACTGTCAAATTGCAAGAGCGGCGCTGATAGGCATGAAGATAGGCACAAAGTGCATATAGATTGAGTATTATGAAGTATCTGAGCGAAAGATTGGGGAGAGAAGAGATGGGCAAATGCAATGCGAAACGGCTGCTTGGCTATATTTTGCTGGCAATGGGGGCGCTCCTAGTATTGTTTATCCTGCCTGCCTGGATCTGGTGCCTCATTTTTGGAGTTGCGCTTATCGTGGTAGGGGTACTGATGTTTAAAGAATGCTGAAATGTGAGAGGTGAGGAACATGAAAGTTTATTGCGTACGGCCGCCGAAATTCATCCGGGGAATCTTGAAACTGTTTTTCAAATGAGAAAGAATGGGCAAAGGGGCATATGAAAAAACCGGCTGCAAAAAGCAACCGGTTTTATTATGTTCCAAATTAGATGGAGCGCTGCACATTACCCGAACGCAGGCAACGAGTGCAAACATACTTTCTCACGGGAGTTCCGTTTTCAACAACCCGGACTCTTTGCACATTGGGAGCCCATTTCCGCTTGGATTTTTTATTCGAGTGGGACACGTTGTTGCCGGAGACAACGCCCTTGTTGCAGATTTCGCAATATTTGGCCATTTTTGACACCTCCTCATGAGTGATCTTCACAACGTGATACATTTTAGCACTAATCGGGAAAACTTGCAATAGTTATTTTTCGGGTTTTTGCGAATATAGAAACTTTTGCGGGCAGCTGGGTACTTGAAAACAGAAAAAAATAATATATAATAGTGTTAATACCATAAATAATAAGGAGGCTTGGAACATGAGTGCCGTTTTAGAAAATAATCTGGGAAGCATCACCTACTCGGATGACTATATCGCTTCGATTGCCGGCATGGCGACGACGGAATGCTATGGGGTTGTGGGCATGGCGTCTACCAAAATGACGGATGGCATCGTCGAACTGCTGGGCAGAGAGAACCTCAAGCGGGGCGTTAAAGTATTTACGGACCAGACCCATCAGCTTCGGATCGATCTGTATATCGTCGTGCAATATGGGCTTGCAATTTCCGCCTCATCAAACAGCATTATTGAGACGATCCGCTATCAGGTAGAGCGGGCGACGGGTTTGACTGTGCGCGAAGTTAATGTTATAGTAAGCGGGATACGGGTAAACGCGTAACGCTTTGAGGAGGAATGGAATTGTCGGAGCTTAGGATAGATGCGCAGATGTTCCGGGATATGGTGGTCTCTGCCGCAAACTATTTGGAAAAAAATAAGCAAAATCTAAACGATCTGAATGTCTTCCCGGTGCCGGACGGCGATACGGGGACGAACATGATGATGACGCTGGTTTCTGCGGCAAAGGAAGTCAACGCCTGCCAGGCGCAGAACGTCGGAAAAATGGTACAGGCCTTTGGCGACGGCGCGTTGAAAGGCGCGAGAGGAAACTCTGGCGTCATTCTTTCCCAGCTGTTCCGCGGTTTTTCTAAGAGCGTCTCGAAAGAACAGGAAACGCTGGATGCGCAGGACTTTGCCCGGGCAATAGAGATGGGCGTGGAGGCAGCGTATAAAGCCGTGATGAAGCCCAAGGAGGGCACGATTTTAACAGTCGCCAAAAGCATGGCAAAGGAAGCCAGAAAGCAGGCGGACGCGGGGGCAGATCTGCTGGATCTGATCGAGGCTGTCATTGGCGCCGGCGAGAAGATGCTTCAGAAAACACCTGAGCTGCTGCCTGTGCTCAAGGAGGCAGGGGTTGTCGATGCGGGCGGCGCTGGCCTGCTTGTCATCTACAAAGGCTTTAAGATGGCCATGGATGGCGAGGAAGTGGCAGAAGTGTTGGATCTTTCCCTGCCAAAGCAGATTCCGGCTTCGGCCATGCAGGATATCAGCACGGCGGAAATCGAATTTGGCTACTGCACTGAATTTTTCATCACGCACACAACGGGCGTAACAGAAGAGAGCATCGAGCATTTGCGCGATAAGCTGCTGGCGATTGGCGACAGCCTGGTGGTTGTGGGCGATCCGGAGTTGATCAAAGTGCATGTGCATACGAATATGCCAGGCAAAGTGCTGCAATATGCGCTCAAGCTGGGCCAGCTTTCCAAGATCAAGATCGATAATATGCGCGAACAGCATCAGTCGCTGACGGGGCTTTCGCCTGTGGAGGAAGAAAAGCCCAAAAAGCAGATTGCGGTAGTCGCGGTTTCTGCCGGAGACGGCCTCGGCGCAATTTTCAAGGATTGCCTGGTGGATGAACTGGTCGAGGGCGGCCAGTCTATGAACCCCAGCGCAGAGGATATCAAAGAGGCCATCGAGCGCGCTCCTTCGGATTGCGTCATCGTGTTGCCCAACAATAAGAACATCATTTTGGCTGCCGAGCAGGCAGGGGAGCTGACCAAGAAAACCATCGAGGTGATCCCGTCTAAAACCTTCCCGCAGGGGCTTTCGGCAATGCTCTCTTACCGGGGAGAAGATGCCAGCCTGGAAGAGAATGCCCAGGCCATGAAAGAGGCGCTGGGCGGCGTAAAATCTGCCGCTATTACCAAAGCTGTCCGGGATAGCCATATGAATGGAGAGCAGATTCTGGAAGGGGAGTTCCTCGGCATTCTGGAAGGCGATATCGTCTCCCATGGGACGGATATGAAGCAGACGGCAGATGCCCTTTTGGAACAAATGGTAACCGAGGATGACGCCGTGATCTCCTTCTACTCCGGAGCAGAGGTAGCAGAAGAGGAAGCGCGCGCCCTTGTGGATGAAATCGCCGAAAAATACGACGATTTGGATACAGAGCTTTATCAGGGCGGCCAGCCAGTCTATCACTATATCATATCGGTTGAATAACGCGGAAAAGAAAGGCGAGCCTTTGCGCTCGCCTTTTTCTGTATATGGGGAGAAGAATGGGAGTCTATCTGAATTCGAACGTAACGGCGCTGAACAAAATCGGGCCAAAAACGGCAAATCTTCTGAAAAACCTGGAGATCGAAACGGTGGAGGATTTGCTCTATCACTTTCCGGCCTACTACCGGGATTTTCGCGCACCGCAAAAAGTTGCTGAAATAGCGCAGGCGGAAATTGCGCTGGTGCGCGCCAAGCTGACGATGCCGCCCAGATGGATTCGCCGGTTTGGCAAAACCAGCATCTTCAGCTTTGAAGTCGCCGATGGCACGGGCGTGCTGGATATCAATATCTTTAACCTCCCGTTCCTGTTTGAGAAATATAAGGCGGGGCAGGAATATCTTTTTTATGGAAAACCCAAAGTATTCCGAAACCGCGTGCAGATGGATAATCCGGAGGTCTTCCAGATGGATTCCGCCCCCAGCATGATGGCATATTATCCGCTGACCGCAGGGATTAATCAGAGAGCCCTGCGCCAAGCCATCAAAACGGCACTGGAAACGCTGGAATTGCCCCAAGCGTATTCTTCTTCGTTTTATCAGGCATGCGGGCTGAGAAGCGATTTGGAGGATTTTTCGGGTATTCACTTGCCGGAGAACCCTAAAGAGAGCGAGCTGGCCAGAAGAAGCCTCGCGAAGAAGGAGCTGCTGCTGTTTCACCGCATGATGGAGCTTTCTGCGACAAAAATGCAGCATCGAACGCCGCTGGAGTTTCCCGGACAGCTCAGAGAAGAGTTTCTGGCAAAACTTCCGTTTGCCTGCACGGGGGCGCAGAAGCGCGTGATGGGGGAGATAGAGCAGGATTTGCGGGCAGAGTGCTCTGCAAACCGGCTGGTACAGGGAGACGTTGGCTCGGGAAAGACCGCCGTCGCGCTGTATGCGGCCTATGCCGTTCAGGCGGCCGGCGGACAGAGCGTGCTCATGGCGCCCACGGAACTGCTCGCGGATCAGCACTTTTCCTTTGCCAAGACGCTTTTCGGGGAGCGCGTTTGCCTGCTCAAAGGCTCCAGCACGCCGGCAGAGCGAAAGGAGATTTTCCAAAGGCTGGCAGACGGCGAGATAGCGCTGCTCATCGGCACGCATGCTGTGCTGTATGGAGATCTGCCTTTCCGCCGCCTGGAACTTCTGATGGTGGACGAGCAGCACCGCTTTGGCGTGCAGCAGCGCTCGGCCCTTCTAAAGGCGCATCCCGGGGCGCATATGGTCGTGTTTTCCGCGACGCCCATCCCGCGCTCGCTGGCTCTCATTTTATATGGCAATGCGGATATCTCGGTATTGGATGAGCGCCCGCCGGGCAGAACGCCCCCGGCAACGCATCTGGTGAGCGGCCGCAAGCGGGAGGATATGTACCGCTGGATTGAAAAGAAAGTACAGGAAGGCGAAAAAGTCTATATTGTCTGCCCGCTGATGGAGCCTTCGGAGGGGATCGCGGCGCGGTCTGTGCAGGGTGTCTGGCAGGAACTAAGGCAGAGCTGCCCTGCGCTTAGGACGGATACGATGTACGGCAAAATGTCCGCCGCTCAAAAGCAAGAGGTGATGGAGCGGTTCCGCCGGGGAGAGACGCAGGTCCTGATCTCCACAACGGTGGTGGAAGTTGGCGTGGATGTGCCGGATGCGCGGATCATGGTGATCGAAAACGCGGATCGCTTCGGGCTGGCGCAGCTACATCAGCTGCGCGGCAGAGTCGGGCGGGGCGGCGGCATATCTTATTGCTATCTGGTCTCGGATGGCAGCGGGCTGGAGCGGCTGAAAATTCTCAAAAACTGCAATGACGGCTTTGAAATCGCCAGGCAGGATCTGGCGCTGCGAGGGACAGGCGAATTCTTTGGCCAGCGCCAGCATGGAAGGGAATCTTTCCGGGCGGCAGATCTGCTGGAGGATGCGGATTTGGCGCTGGAGACGAAAAAAATCCTCGAAGAGCTGGAAGGGCAGCTCCCCAAGGATTATCAGATTTTAACACAAAAAGCGCGGGAAAAGCTCGAAGAACGCGCAGGCGGCCGCGGCGAGGTTTAAAAGCGGCAAAGGCCAGGCAGGGCGGCCGGAGAATCTGCAAGCGCATCTGCGCCGGCGGAGCTCAGCTCCTCCCGGCTGCCATATCCATAGAGCACGCCAATGCTAAAGATATGGTTTTCCTGCGCGCCCAAAATATCATGCTTGCGATCGCCCACCATTTTTACAGCAGAAGGAGAAGGCATGCCGTTTTGCTCCAGAGCATACGCGATGACTTCTCCTTTTTTGACTCTGCTGCCATCCAGGTTGCTCCCGCAGATGTGAGCGAAATAAGAAGAAAGCGAAAAATGCTCTAAAATCTGCCGGGCATAGACGGTCGGCTTAGAAGTCGCCACCGTGAGAATATGGCCCTCAGAGGCCAATTTTTGCAGCATTTCGGGGATGCCGGCGTATACCTCGTTCTCAAACAAGCCGGTGGCAGAGAAACGCTCGCGGTATTTTGCGATGGCAATCTCCGCATCTGCCGCAGAAAGATCGTAAAAGTGCATGAAGGAATCCTTGAGCGGCGGCCCGATGAAAGGCTGCAAAACGCTGCGGTCGGGCACGGTAATGCCGAAAAATTCCAGCGCATACTGAACGCAGCTGGTGATGCCGAGCTCGGGATCGGTCAGCGTGCCGTCGAGATCAAAAAAGATATGCGTCTGCATGGCCTTACTCGATGAAAGATGCGATCTCGCCCAGCGCCTTGCGCTTCTTTGGGCGCAGTTCCGGCGAAGCAGGGTAGCCGACTGCGATGACGATGGCAACGGGGCTCTCGCCTGCAATTCCGAGAATTTCTTTGATTTTATCGCTGTTATAGGAGCCCATGATGCAGGTTCCAAGCCCGAGCTCTTCCGCCTGCAGGCAGGCGCAGATGGTGGCGATGCCGAGATCGAATTTTGCCCACTTCTGATTGGGTTTCATGCCGCCTTTGGCGATGAGAAGCGCCGTCTCCTCAGTGATTACGATAAAAGCCGGGCACTGATTGGTAAATTTATTCAGGCCGTCTTCCTGGGTAGCCAGAGCGACCTTGGCGCATTTTTCGGGGTTGGTAACGGCATAGAACTTCCAGGGCTGGGAGTTGCAGGCCGAGGGCGAAAGATGCGCGGCCTCGAGTATTTTTTCCAGTTTTTCTATTTCGACGGGCGTATTGGCATAGCTTCTGCAGCTCTGCCGTTGTTGTGCAAGCTCTAAAAAATCCATCCTAAAATCCTCCAATCGTTTTCTCTATTATAAGGCAAAAACTGGGCAGACGCCATAGATTTTTCCAGGGTAAACCGATATAATAAAAAAGTGATGTCATTTTGAGAGGAGACTATATCGTGCGGGAACTGAAAAAAATATCTTTTTTGCACTTGCCGACGCCGCTGGAGTATTTGCCGCGGCTTTCAGAGAAACTCGGGATTGAGCTGTGGATCAAAAGAGACGATTTAACCGGCCTGGGCATGGGCGGCAACAAACTGCGCAAGCTGGAGTATCTGCTCTATGATGCAAAGCAGCAGGGCGCGGACAGATTGCTGACGGTAGGCGGGGCGCAGACCAATCATGGGCGGCTGACGGCAGCCGTGGCGGCCAAGTATGGCCTAAAGTGCACGATCGCCTGTATCGATGATTATCCGGGAGAAGTCTCGGCGAACCTGCTCCTGGATCGCATTATGGGCGCGCAGGTCGTCATCAAAAAAGACGACGGCCGGCCGGAAGCAGAGCAATACGACGAGCTTTTGCAAAAGCTCTCCCAGCACTATGAAGCGGAGGGGGAAAAGGTTTACTGCATTCCCATGGGCGGCTCGAATCTGGTTGGAATGTGCGGATACCGCGAGTGCGCCCAGGAAATCGACGCCCAGGCAAAGCAGCTGGGCCTGGGAAATGCGCGGCTGGTTTGTGCTGTCGGAAGTATTGGGACTTATATGGGGCTATACTGCGGTTTGCAGGAGGCGGATTCTCGGCTGAATCTGACGGGCATCGCCATTTCTCCATTTGAAGAGGAAAAAGAGAAGCGCATTTGCCAGTATTATGCGGAAGTTTGCGGCGAGTTGGAGCTGGAGCAGAGAGAGCAGCCGAATTTTCAGATTGAAAAGGGCTATACCCGGGGCGGATACAACAACCCTTGCAAGCAGGTGCGGGAAGCGATTTACGAGGTTGCCCGCCAGGAGGCCATCCTGCTGGATCCGTGCTATACGGGAAAGGCCTTTGCAGGAATGCAGGAGATGATCGCGGAGGGAAAAATTGCAAAAGGGGAAACCGTCATCTTCCTGCATACGGGCGGCGCGCCTGGCCTAAATACTCCGGTTCACCGAAAAGCCTTTGAGCAGGAATTGCGATCGGGCATCGAGGTGCTGGGAAAAGAGTATGAGCTCATGGAAGAATAGCATAGAGCCTAAGAGAGACAAAAGGGAAGGCGGACCATGATTGGTTTGCCTTCCCTTATTTTAATGCCGCTTGATACGGCAGGATGAGCCGCCTGACTCTATCTGAGCTTCTTCACCATACGGAGCCGCGTGTTTTCTTCCTCCATCATGCGATACCCCAGCCGCTCGTATAGCCTAACCGCCCCTGTATTTGTTTTCTCGGCATGGAGAACGATGGCGGGCATCGCCATTTCTTCCGCGAATTTTTGAGCGGTTTCGATGAGCTCTGTTCCAATCCCGTTGCCGCGGTATTGCTTCGAAACGGATAAATCGTCCAGATAAATAAAATCTTGGGGTTCATGATGCACTTCGATGGAGAGGTAGGCGATTATGGAGCCATTTGCCTCTGCCACACAGATGAAGTCGCCGCGATCCTCAAAAAATTTATCCAGATAGCCCTCTTTATATCCGCGGACGTTTTGGGTGTGATAGATAGCCTGGAGCATCTCTATAAACAGTTCTTTGATTCTGCTTTCATCTTCTTTTTTTGCTTTTCTGATGTTCCATTTCATGGCAAAGCCTCCTTGGGCAGTTATTATAACTCGATGCGCGCCAAAAACGTATAGGGGCAATCTTGATTCACACAAAAAGCGGAAGAGAGGGAAGGGGGGAGCGAAGAAAAAACGGAGCGGCTGCTCCAAACTTGAGAAAATCTATTTCCGCCAATATTTTTTATAAAAAGAAAATCGGAGTAAAGTTTCCTTTACTCCGATTGGTGCGGATAAGAGGACTTGAACCTCCATGAAGTTTCCCTCATACGGACCTGAACCGTACGCGTCTGCCAATTCCGCCATATCCGCATGGCTATAAAAGTGGTGGATGGGGATGGATTCGAACCATCGAAGTCTGAGACGGCAGATTTACAGTCTGCTCCCTTTGGCCACTCGGGAACCCATCCACAAAAGTGGAGCTGGCGATGGGAATTGAACCCGCAACCTGCTGATTACAAATCAGCTGCTCTGCCAATTGAGCTACACCAGCAAATGGTGCCTCAGAGTGGAATCGAACCACCGACACAGGGATTTTCAGTCCCTTGCTCTACCAACTGAGCTACCGAGGCAAGATAATTGGCGACCTGGATGGGGCTCGAACCCACGACCTCTAGCGTGACAGGCTAGCGTTCTAACCAACTGAACTACCAGGCCAGGCTGCGTGTCTTTTTGGTGGGCCCTCACGGACTTGAACCGCGGACCAATCGGTTATGAGCCGACCGCTCTAACCAACTGAGCTAAGGGCCCGCAAACACCAAAAATACTCATCAAAAATGGTGACCTCGAGGGGACTCGAACCCCTGTTGCCGCCGTGAGAGGGCGGAGTCTTAACCGCTTGACCACGAGGCCACATAACTATATAACTTGGTCGGGGTGAGAGGATTCGAACCTCCGACCCCATGCTCCCAAAGCACGTACGCTAACCAAACTGCGCTACACCCCGAGCTTGTAGCCGCTAAGTGCGGCGACGCATATTAATATACAATACCTGCCGCTCATTGTCAAGAACCTTTTTCACAAATGTGAAAAAATTCTGCAATTTGTTGTAGAAACCGGCTTTGTATTCTATAATAGCAGAGGAAATAGAAAATTTCAATCGACAATGGAGTAAAAATGACGCAAAGCCTATATGAGTATGTGCAAACGCACGGCCTAAAATATTATATTGAAACCTATGGCTGCCAGATGAACGAGCACGATTCGGAAAAGCTCGCGGGAATTTTGCAGGCGTTGGGCTACCAGCGGGCAGAAAAAATGCAGGAGGCAGATCTCATTTTGTTTAACACCTGCTGTGTGCGCGATCATGCAGAAAAAAAGGTTTTTGGCAATATCGGCGCCCTAAAGCCGCTTTCTCTGCGCAAAAAAGGCATGATTGTGGCGGTCTGCGGCTGTATGATGCAGCAGCAGGATGTCGCGGAAAAACTGATGAAGACTTTCCCGTTTGTCAAAATTGTGTTTGGGACAAACAACATGAACGAGCTGCCATCCATGCTATATGCCGCTCTGATGCAGAAAGAGCGCGTTTTGAACGTGCGGCAGAGCAGCATTTCCAGTTCAGTCATCGAAGATGTGCCCATGCAGCGCAAGGAGCGCCCGCTGGCTACGGTGAACATCATGCAGGGCTGCAACAATTTCTGCACTTACTGCATCGTTCCCTATGTGCGGGGCCGGGAATGGAGCAGGGCTCCGGAGGATATTCTGGCCGAAATCCGCGGCCTTGCCCAAGAGGGCTACCAGGAAGTGATGCTGCTGGGGCAGAACGTCAACTCGTATGGAAAAGGCGCTGGCGATGTGGATTTCGCGGGCCTTTTGGAGCGCGCCGCGACGCAAACGGGGATTGCGCGCATCCGGTTCATGACTTCGCACCCAAAGGATATTTCCGAGCGGCTTTTGGAGCAGATGGCAAGGCACGATAACATCTGCAAACAGCTGCATTTGCCTGTGCAGTCCGGCTCGAGCCGTATTTTACAGCGCATGAACCGGGGCTATTCCAGAGAGGAGTATCTGGCGATCGTCCGCAGGGCGCGGCAGATGATCCCGGGCATTGCCCTGACCACGGATATTATCGTCGGCTTCCCCGGCGAGAGCCAGGAAGATTACGAGCAGACGCTCAGCCTCGTGCGCGAAGTGGGCTACGATGCCGCGTTTACTTTCGTCTATTCTCCGCGCAACGGCACGCCGGCCGCCTCTTTTCCGGAGCAGATCCCGGAAGAGATCAAGCAGCAGCGCATTGTCCAGCTGGTCGAGCTGCAAGGCGAGCTGACCTATCAGAGCAACCTGGCTTATGTCGGCAAAAAAGAGCGCGTGCTCATCGAGGGCGTGAGCCGCAGAGACGAGCAGAGCATCTGCGGGCGCATGGATTCGGGAAAAATGGTCAATATGTCGGGGCCCAAAGAAAAAATAGGCGGTTTTGTCTGGGCGGAAATACTCGAAGCGAAGCGGACGACACTGCTTGGGAGGATGCTGGATGGCTGAGATACGGACGCTGTGCCAGGCTGATGTGCGCCAAGCGCAGCAGCTTTGGGAAGAGGCATTTCCGGAAGATGCCGGAGAATTTGCTGCCTGGTATTTTTTGCATCGCTTTTCGCCGGAAAATTGCTATGGCCTTTTTGAAGAGGGGCGGCTGCTCAGCATGGCGCAGGTCGGAAAAGAGCCGCTTTGGCTAAACGGCGCGGTGATGCAGGCGAATTTCCTGCGCGGCGTTGCCACGGCAAAAGGGCAGGAAGGCAAAGGCTATGCTTCGCGACTCATCCGTTCGATTTTGCAGGAGCTGGAAAGCCAGGGCGAGGCAATCTCGATTTTAAAGACGTTTATCCACCCGTTCTATCAGCGCATGGGCTATGAAGCCTATTCGCGCCGGGCGGTGAGAAAAATAGAGGGCGCAGAAAGGGAAATGCGCGCCTATCACGTCTATTCCAGAGCGGATGAGGTTCCAGAATCACTGCTTTTGGGGCTGCTGGATTGCTACCGCGCCTATCTAAAGGGCAAAAGCGGCTATCTTTTCCGCGATGCGGCATATTTCCGCAGGCTTTTGGAAGAGGCCCTGGATTTTAGCAAAGGGGTTTTGATCGTGCCTGAAGGAGCGGGGGCCTACTGCATTGCCTATCCGGAAGACGGTGCGCTCTATGCCGAAGAGATCGCAGGCGCGGGAGAAAATCTCCCAATGCTTTTTGCGAAGATAGCGAGGAGCATGGGAATGGCGTTTTCTTATCTCTGCCCCCAGGCGTCAAAGGGAGATCCGGATGCGATGGCGCGGGCGGTTTCTGCCCAGGCGCTCCTGCAAAAAACAGTCAGGCACGGGAGCGCACGCATTTGCCTGAAAGACGATATTCTACCGCAAAATTGCGGCGTTTGGGATATTTCTGCCCGGGATGGGGCAGTCTTAGTGCAAAAAAGCCAGGAAATGAAGGCAGATATCTGCCTTACCAGCGGGCAGCTGGCTCTGCTCTGCATGGGAGGGGCACTGCCGGGCAAGGCGATTCCGAGGTGTGTACAAGAGCTTTGGGATAGCGCCCAGCTGGGAATATTTGAGCAATACTAAGGAGCGAAACAATGCTGAGAAAAACGTTTGCCGTTGTAGATCTTTCGAAAATCGCGCATAATATCCGCGTGCTTCAAAAAAATATGGGGGAAGGCGTGCTGCCTATGGCCGTCGTCAAGGCCAATGCCTATGGCCACGGCATGCGGCAGGTGGCAAAAACTGCGCAGGACTGCGGGGTTCGCTGGTTTGCAGTCGCAACTGCGGACGAGGCAGTTACCCTGCGGGAGAGCTGCGCGGCGCATATTCTGGTGCTCTCTCCGGCGGATGAACAGTCCAATATTGAGCTGGTCAAACGCGGCATTTCGGTTACGGCTTTTACGCCGGAGCATCTGCGCAGTCTGTCCGCCATCGCCAAAGAGCTGAAAATGCAGGCGAAAATCCACGTCAAGCTGGATACCGGCCTTGGGCGCATTGGCCTGCGGACGCAGGAGGAACTTCTGGAAGTACTGCGCTATTTTGACGAATATCCGGATCAGCTAAAGCTGGAAGGGCTTTTTACGCACTTTGCCGTGGCCGATCAGATAGAGAAGAGTTTTACTGTTTTACAGCTCAATCGGTATTTGGCGTTTCGCGATACGGTATTCGGGCGTGGCTATCGCCCGATCTGCCATGCCTCCAATTCCGCGGCAATTTTGGATATGCCGGATGCGCGGCTGGATCTCTGCCGGATGGGCATCTCCATGTATGGATACCCGCCCTCCGGGGAGCTCGCGCCCTTTGCAGAGGATCTGCAGCCTGCGCTTTCGCTCAAGAGCACGGTCGTGCATGTCAAGAAGATAGAACCGGGCGATTCCGTGAGCTATGGGCGCACGTTCATCGCCGATCAGCCCCGGGAGATTGCGACGGTTGTCATCGGCTATGCAGATGGGTATCCCCGGGCGCTGAGCAACAAGGGAAGGGCTGTCGTGCGCGGGCAAAGCGTGCGGCTGGCTGGGCGCGTCTGCATGGATCAGGCCATGTTCGACGTAACAGGCCTGGGCGTGCAGGTGGGCGACGAGATCACCCTCATCGGCCAGGATGGGGCCGAGAGCATCTGGGCGCAGGAAGCCGCACAGCTATGCGAAAACGGCATGATCAGCTATGAAATCCTGACGGGAATCAGTGCCCGCGTGCCGCGCGTTTACATCGAAACAGACTGTAAATAGCTTGTAAAGCTTTGGCGGCTTTTGTTATTTTTCTTTACAATTTGTCGGAATTAAATTAAACTAAAGGTTAGTGCAAAAGGAGAGGTATGCGAGTTATTGCAGGTTCTGCCAGAGGGCGTCAGCTAAAGGCGCCAAAAGGCAATGAAACGACGCGCCCTACAACAGATAAAGTCCGGGAAGCGATTTTCGGCGCACTGCAATTCGAGATCCCGCAAAGCCGCGTTTTGGATCTGTTTGCCGGGTCTGGCGCGATGGGGATTGAGGCGCTCTCCCGGGGCGCTGATTTTGCGGTTTTTGTGGATGCAGACCGCGCAGCGGCGGCTCTGGTGCGTGAAAATCTGAAGGAGCTGGGTATGCAGAAGCAGGCGCAGGTCTTGCAGATGGATTACGGCAGTGCCTTGCGCAGCCTGAGAGAGCCGTTCGATTTTATCTTTCTGGATCCGCCCTATCATGCCAGGCTGTATCAGCCGGCGATCGAGGCGGTGATAGAACTGGGGCTGCTGGCTCCGGGCGGCAAAATCGTCGCAGAGCATGAAGAAGACGCTGTTTTTGACAGGCGCTATGTGCAAAAAGAAAAGAAATACGGCCGCACGCGGGTCAGCTTTTTATCGATAGGAGAATAGCGTGAAACTGTTGTTTCCAGGAAGTTTTGATCCCATTACGCTGGGGCATATGGATTTGATCGAGCGCGCCGCGAAGATTGCGGACGAGCTCTATGTCGTCTCCTTCAATAATGCGGCAAAGCATTACCTGCTTTCCAAAGAGGAGCGCCTGATGCTGATGCAAAAGGCGACGGCGCATCTGGGCAATGTCGTCGTAGACAGCAGCGATGGGATGCAGGTCGCATACTGCAGGGAGCATGGCATCCGCTGTGTGCTGCGCGGGCTGCGCGGTGAGCTGGATTTGCTCTATGAGCGGGATATTGCTGCGGCCAACCGGCAGCTTGGCGGGCTGGAAACGCTGTTTTTGCTTTCGGCTCCGGGCGTGGCGCATATCAGTTCGAGCGTCGTGCGGGAACTGGTGGCATTTTCAGCGGATCTGACGGGCTTTGTCCCGGAATGTGTCAAAGAATATATGGAAAAATTAACGCACTAAATGAACATAAATGACGGGGGTTATACGCAATGGAGAAGATGGACGTTTTTGCTTTGGTGGATGAGCTGCAAGAGGAGATCGAGATGAGCCCAACCAAGGGCTTTTCCAAAAGCAAGCTGGTCGATCAGAAAATTGTGATGGAAATTATCGAAGATATCAAAGCCGCTCTGCATGAAGAGCTGGATTTTGCAAAAAAAGTTGCGTCTGAGCGCGATCAGATCCTCAAATCTGCGGATATTCAGGCGGAGGAGATCGTCCGCCGCGCGAAAAAAGAAGCAGAGGCTATGATCAAGCAGGAGGAGATCACGCAGGCGGCATATGAAAAGGCCAATAAGCTCATCGAAAACAGCCGCGCCAAGGCCGGCGAGATTAAGAAAATGGCCAATACCTATGCCGAAGAGGTGCTGGATGAGCTGGAGACTTTCTACCGCGAAAGCATCGATCTGGTTGGCGAAAACAAAGCACGCCTCTATGCGAAAATGAACAGCGAGCAGAAAGCGCCCAGTGAGAACTAGCTGCGGCTGCGCCTTTTGCGCCGGCTGAGCAGCAGACAGAAGAGCGCGCATATGGCCAAAAAGATACTCATAGGCAAATAAGCACTGGCAGATGGGAAACGGCAAGGCGTTCCGGCATTCTGGATTGGCATGGCCAGCATGAGGATGCCTGCAAACAGAACGCAGAGCAGCCCTTGAAGCGTTTTGTGCCAAAACAGCCCGCGGATGGGCAGTTTGCTTTTTGCGCAAAGAGCCGCCGTTTGGCTTTGAATGCAAAAACCGCCGAACGAAGTGATGCCGCATAGGTATAAAATCCGCTGCGGCAGCGGCAGAATATTAGAATGAATGCACCCGGTTGTCATTTCCAGGGCACCAAGCCCCAGGGAAAGAAGCTGCCGGGTGCTTTCGCTTTCTGCGGGCAAAATGGCTTGCAGAGCGCAAAGAAGCCCCTGGGCAAAAACTGCGTAGATCACCATAAAGCCGCCGACTGCCAGCATACTGTCCAGCCCTTTGGCGACGGAATGCGAGAGCGCTTCGCCAAAGGAGATGGGCTGGGAAAGATCTGGCCTTGCGAGCGCGGCCGCCGACTGCGGGCAGGTTTTGCGAAACCGGCGCCCAACCAGAATGGCCAGAAGCGCCGCGGACAGATAATGGGGGATGAGCAGATACTTTGCCAAAGAGGCATCGCCCAGCATACCAATGGCAACGGCTCCCACCAGATACATGGGCCCGGAAGTGCTCGTGCAGTTGATCATTTTGCTCGCTTCCGCCTGGCTGAGCTGCCCGTTGGCGTAGATTTCAGATGTGATTTTTGCTCCCATGGGATATCCAGAGAGGCAAGATGCCAAAAACGCGTAGGAAAATGCGCCAGAGAAGCCGAATATTTTAGTCGTAATGGGCTGAAGCCAGCGGGCGAATAGGGCGACTGCGCCGCATTCCTCTAAAAGAGAAGTGGCGATGCAAAAAGGCAAAAGCGAGGGAAGCACCACGCTAAGCCAGGAAGAGATCGCGGAAGATGCGCTGGCAAGTGCGGTATTGGGAAAGAAAAGAATGAGTAAAATAAGCGCACAGCACCATAGAATTGTAAAGAGGCGTTTTGGCATGGCATATATCCTTTGTCCGTTTTTGACTATCTTTATGAAAGGAGCCTCGAAATTATGAAAAGGAAGAAAAAGCTCGGTCTGGCGCTGGGGGCTGGGGCTGCGCGCGGCCTCGCGCATATTGGCGTTCTGCAGGTTCTGCTGGAGCATGGGATAGAAGTGGATATGGTCGCGGGTAGCAGCATGGGAGGCATCGTCGGCGGGCTGTTTGCGACTGGGACAGATCTCTATTTTTTAGAAAAATACGCAGAGAAATTTGCCATTAAAAAATACCTGGATTTCTCCCTGCGGGATGGAGGGCTGGTGCGCGGCAAAAAAACAGAACAGCTCATCCGCCTGCTGACCAAAAACATCGGCATCGAGCAGACGCGCATCCCCTTTGCGTGTGTGGCAGTGGATCTCGGCTCCGGCGAGCTGGTGACCTTTTATAAAAATACGCCGCTCTATCAGGCCATTCGAGCGACGATCTCCATCCCCGGCGTTTTTGCGCCCTATGAGATGGGCGGGAGGTATTATATTGACGGAGGAATTTTGGAGCGCGTTCCCGTTCAGGCGGTCAAAATGCTGGGCGCGGATCTTGTGATTGGCGTAGACGTTCTGCCAAGGGGGCAGGAGGAAAATACGCCGCCGCGCAACGCCGTGGATACGCTGCAGCGCACGCTCGCCATTACGGATTGGCATATCACGCGCCAAAAAGACTATTTGGCAGATCTGCTCCTGCTTCCGGATGTCTATGAAGGAATCGATCCATACTCCTCAAAAGACTGCCAGCTTTGCGTGCAGAGAGGCAGGGAGGAAACGTTAAAGCATATCGATGAGATTTGCGCATTGGCGGCGCAGGAATAGAGAAACAGCTTATAGGACGAGAAGCCCCTGGGTATAGTCGCGGCCAGCCGGTGCAGGCGGCGTTTGCAGTGTGCTGTAACAATCTGTCGCCCATATATCCAGCGCAAAGAGCGGGTTCTGGGTGGGAAAATCCTTGGCAGAGCAAATCAGGGGAATGCGGGCAGTTTTGGAGAGAAGGGAGAGCAACTCCATGCTCTCTCTTTTTATGCCGAGCACGCGCGCATAGAGCGGGGCCTCGGAAAGCGACTGTTCTGCCTGCTTGGTGATGCCGAGCAGCAGGCCGCACAGCGCGCGCTTGATGCGCGCCATAGGGTAGCGCTTGCTTTTGATGCGCTCAAGCAGATTTTCATAGGATTCTGCAGCCTGGCCGGCCTGCCAAAGCTTATGCTCAAGCCCTTCCTGCACGCCAAAAACCTGACCGAGAGCCTCGGCGGAAGCCCGGCGCAGCTGATAGAGCAGGTGCGGGAAAACAGAATCCTCGGGCACGGGATTGCAGTAAAAATCCAAGGCGGCAGGGGGGACAGCGCGCCGCCAAGCCTGGCCGCCTGAGCGCAGATCCGAGCGTATTGCCAGTGCGCTGGAGAGGGCACCCTGCATTTTTGAATCAAGATAAGCCCCGCCTTCGCGCAGTATTACTTCCGGCTGAATTTGGCTGGAAATGCGGCTAAGTGCTTGCAGATATTCCAGCGCCAAAATACAGTTGGGAGAGCGGAGCGGGGCGGCAATCTCCTCGCCGTATAGCTGGGAGAAAGCCTTTTGGCGCGCGGCAGGAAAACTGCTGCCGGCGGCAAGATGGCTGCGCAGACAGGCGCGGTATGCTTCCGGCTCCTGAGAAAGCAGCTCTGCGGTTTTGAGCAGGGTGGGAAGATCGGCTATCTCACTGCCAAAGCTCAGAGAATCGATGCAGCCAAGGCTGTCTAAAATGCGGACGGCACCTTCCGCAAAGCGCTGGGCAGGGGAGAGCGCGAAACAGGCCGGGAGTTCCAACACCAGGTCGGCGCCGCATGTCAGCGCGCAGGCTGCGCGCGTGAATTTATCGAAGACGGCGGCCTCGCCGCGCTGTGTAAAGCTTCCGCTCATAATGACGATGATTTTATCCGCGCCGAGCTCTCTCGTCCGCGCAAGATGCAGTGCGTGGCCCTGGTGAAAGGGATTATATTCTGCGATAACGGCCGATATTTTCATAAACTTCCAAAACTCCTTTGCAAATGCGCGGCGAATCATGTATAATGGATACGCTGTTCCTATTATAGCAAAAAATAGGCGCGCAGAATATGGAATTTTATGAATGTGGAGGAAGAACCTATGAACTACATTTTGGTGATAAACGCGGGTAGCTCGTCCATCAAATATCAGCTCATCGACATGGATAATGAGAATGTCAAGGCAAAAGGGCTGGTAGAGAGAATCGGCATCGCCGGCTCTAAGCTGACGCATACAACTGCGGGCAAAGAGAAGTTTGTCGTCGAAAAGGAAATGAACGATCATGGCGCGGCTATGACGGAAGTGATCGCGGCGCTGACGGATGCCGAGCATGGCGCAGTCAAATCTATGGACGAGATTCAGGCTGTGGGCCATAGAGTTCTGCACGGCGGCGAGAAATTCACCGCACCATCTCTGGTAGACGACAGAGTGCTGGACGGCATTCGCGAATACATCGAGCTGGGGCCGCTGCATAACCCTGCAAACATCAAAGGCATCGAGACCTGCATGGAGCTCATGCCGGGCAAACCCAACGTCGCGGTTTTCGATACGGCCTTCCATCAGAGCATGCCCGATTATGCGTATCTTTATGGAATTCCCTATTCTGTCTATCAGGAGCATAAAATCAGAAAATACGGCTTCCACGGAACCTCGCACCACTACATCTCGGATCGCGTGGCGGAGATCGAGGGCAGAAGCGATCTGAAGATCATCACCTGCCATCTGGGCAATGGCTCCAGCCTGGCGGCAGTCAAAGACGGCAAGTGCATGGATACCACCATGGGCCTGACGCCGCTGGAAGGCGTTCTGATGGGAACGCGCTCGGGCGATATCGATCCGGCGGCAATTCCGTATCTGATGAAAAAGCTGAATATGACGGCGGAAGAGACGGTTACCTTCCTCAACAAGAAGTGCGGCGTTCTCGGCGTTTCCGAACTCTCCAGCGACTTCCGCGATCTGGAAAAAGCGGCGGAAGAGGGCAACGAAAAAGCGATCACCGCGCGGACAATGTTCTGCTACCGCATTAAGAAGTATATCGGCGCATTCGCAGCTGCTCTTGGCGGCGTGGATGTCATTGCATTTGCGGGTGGCGTCGGCGAAAACGACGGCGGCGTGCGTGAAGAGTGCATCAAAGGGCTGGAATTCCTGGGCGCCAAGATGGATCCTTCCACAAACAGCATCCGCGGCAAGGAAACGCTCATCTCTACGCCGGATTCCAAAGTCAAAATCTATATCATCCCGACGAACGAAGAACTGATGATCGCGCGGGAGACCAAAGCGCTCTGCTAAGCAGAAAACTATTGACATCGCCGTTTTTTGCGAATATAATGGTAAAAGCTGTTTTGCTGGAGGATTCGATATGAAGCTGGATATTACA
>CAMSSU010000011.1 GCA_947063485.1 uncultured Clostridia bacterium
CCTTCTGCAGTGCGTCCAGCATCCTATATGAAGCACCTTTGAGTCTTCTCCATCGATTCCGCCTTAGATGCCGCCGACCAGCCCTCTAACCACACAATTCAGGAGCTGATTTATGAACTTCAGGAATGCAACCCTGAAGATTTGGATGAGATTGCCTTTATTTTCAAAAGAATTCTGCGTTTTCGCAAAGATCGCTGAGGCGGTCATGAAAGATTCTGCGCGCGATGCCGGGCAGATTCAGCGGCTCCACTCTCTAGCCTTTCACGAAAGCCAATAAAAAGAGAGGTGAAGATCATGAATTTAAATGCTTCTTTTAGCAAGGCAATCAAAGAATTGCGTGCAAAAGAGGGGTTGACACAAGACGAGCTGGCTGAAATGCTGGATCTCTCCCGCAAACAGATACAAAATATTGAGCAATGCCGAAGCTTGCCTTCTGTTCCAGTGCTCTATCAGCTATATGATAAATTTCATCTTTCTGTCGATTCTGTTTTTGCCTGTGAAAAGCATCCCGCTGAAGCGGCGATGAAAGAGCTTGCCATGGAGCTTTCTGTGTGCGACGCCGATCAGATTCGGCAACTTTCAGATGTGATCAGGAAAATCCTGTCCTTTCACCAAAGGCAATGTTAAACCGCCAGAGAAAAAGCCAATAAAAAGAGCACCCTTGCGGATGCTCTTTTTTGCTCTATTTTTCCAGCTTGCGCATGTAGTTGGCATAGTGTGCAAACACGATGCCCGGCTCTTCCAGCGTGAAATCCCAGCGCTTGACCCATTCCAGCGAGAAATAGCCCTCATAGCCTTTTTCCAGCAGCAGATCGATGGCCTGCTTTACCGGGACGTCTCCATGCCCGATCATGTGATACTGCACTTTATCGAACTTCTCGAACGCTTTCACCGAATCCTTCACATGCACATGGCGCACCAGACTGCCGATATTGGCATAGGTCTGCTCGGGCGTCTCCCCGAAGAACTGGGCCGGGTGGTTGATATCCCAAATGACCCCGATATTTTCCCTGCCGGCATCTGCGATCAGCTGCGCCAGCCGCGCGGTATCCGCATAGACGCCGTTGGTCTCAATGAGAACCGTTATGCCCTGCCCGGCGGCATAATCCGCAATCTGCCCCAGATGCTCTAAAACGACCGCATCGCTGACATGCCCGCCCGGTGCGGGATAGCTGTCCCCCAGCACGCGGACGTATTTCGTGCCGATTCTAGCCGCAGTATCCACATAGCGCTTGGCCAGCGCCAGCGTCGCCTCCCATTTCTCCTCCCGGTGCAGTTTGCAGGCGGAAGTCAGAATCGGGATTTCCAGGCCCAGCTTGTTCAGCCGTTCCATGGTCTGCGGGCAGTTCTCCTGGGAAAACTCCTTCAAATCCGGCGCATCGATGGTCTGCATGATGCCGCGCAGCTCGATGCCATCGTAGCCCAGGTCTTTCGCAATGGAAAGCACATCCCGAAAGCTCAGCTTGGGGCAGCCGAGCGTGGAAAAACTAAGTTTCATATCCTCTCGCCTCACTTTTATCAGACTCTGCGCCTAGGGCGCTGTTTTTTGCCGGAACAGGGGCGCTGCCCCTCTTCTTTAATATTCACGCTAAAGCCTCAAATTCCTCTAAAGCCTGCGCAAATTCCTTCATGCAGATTTCCACTGCCTCGCCGACCTCGATGCCGGCCTTGCGCAAGAGCTCCATAGGATAATCGCTTCCGCCGCCCGAGAGGAACGCCTTGTATTTTTCCAGCATTCCCGGCTCTTCTTCCAGCTTATGGACGATGGCACAGGCGCAGGAAAAGCCCGTGGCGTATTTATAGACATAGAACGCGTTATAGAAATGCGGGATGCGCGCCCATTCATAGGAGATGGTATCGTCTGCGCCCATATCCGGCCCGTGATAGAGCGCGTTGAGCTTGCCGTAGGTCTCGCAGAGAGACTGCACAGTCAGCGGCTCGCCCTTTTCGGCCATCTCGTGCGCCAGCATCTCGAACTCCGCAAACATCGTCTGCCGCAGGACCGTAGTGCGGAACTGATCGATATAGTGGTTGAGAATATACTTTTTCAGCTTGGCATCCTGCACCGTGCGCAGCAGGTGCTTGGTCAGCAGAATTTCGTTGACCGTCGAGGCCACTTCCGCCACAAAGATGGCATAGCCCGCCGTGGGATAGGGCTGGGCGGCATCCGAATAGAAGGAGTGCATGGCGTGGCCCAGCTCGTGCGCGATGGTAAAGACGCTGTCCAGATCATCCCGGTGGTTGAGCAGCACATAGGGATGCGTCCCGTATGCGCCCCAGGAATACGCGCCCGAGGTTTTGCCTTTATTTTCAAACACATCGATCCATCTGGAGGCAAACGCCTCTCTGAGATGCGCGCCATACTCTTCGCCCAAAATCGAGAGCCCTTCCAGCACCAGCTCCTTGGCCTGCTCATAGGTATATTTGGCATCCACCTGCGAGACCAGCGGCGCATAGATATCATACATTTCCAGCTGATCGATACCCAAAATTTTCCTGCGCAGGGCGACATAGCGGTACATCGTCGGCAAGTGCGCATGAACCTTCTCAATCAAATCCCGGTAAACCGATTCCGGAACATTATCCGAGGAGAGCGCGGCATCCAGCGCGCTTTGATACCTGCGCGCCTTGGCGTAGAACACGTCCTTCTTCACGCTGGTGCCGTATGTGGCGGCGATGGTGTTGATATGGCTCTGGAAGCTCTGATAAAACTGGTGGAACACCTTTTCCCTCAGCGCCCGATCTTCGCTCTGCATGAGGCCAATATAGGTCGCGTGGGTCAGCTGGTGCGTCTGGCCGCCGTGCTCCACGCTGCCAAAGGAGAGATCTGCGTTGTTGAGCATGGTGTAAATGCCCTGGGCGCCGTCCGAAAAGTCCCCGGCCATGGAAAGCAGGCGCTCCTCGCCCTCTTCCAGCACATGCGCCTTGCTGCGCAGCAGATCTTCCAGCATGAAGCGGTAGTCCGCCAATTCCGACTGAGCCGCATACCCTTCTAAAACGCCTTCCGGCAATGAGAGCAGCAGCGGGTTCAGATAGGAAATCGCCGCAGAGAGCCTCACATTCAGGCCCTGGGCGCGGTCGGCCAGACCCTGGTAATAGGAATTGGCGTTATCCTCATCCCGGCGCATCCGGGCATAGACATACAGCCGCTCGAGCAGCAGCATGGCGCGGTACATCTCGTCCAGCCCCGCCTTCAGCTCCTCTGCCGACTGCGCGATGCTCTGCTTTCGCGCCTCCAGCGCCGGGAGCATACTCTCCAGCTCGCGGTATTCCGCTTCCCACTGTGCTTCGCTCTGATAAATATCCTCCAGCTTCCATTTGAATTGCTCTGGAATTTCGCTTCTTGTTTTCATCTCTGATCCTTTCCGGCGGGCAGGCCCTGCGGCGCTCCCCGGCCGTCTAGTTTTTCTGGGAATGAATGGGCGCGGGAATCCGGCCGCCGCGGTGAATGAATTCGCTGGCGGAAACCTTGCTGCAAGGCATGATGGGCGCCGTGCCCAGCAGGCCGCCAAAGCTGACTTCATCGCCCACTTTGCCGCCAGGCACGGGGATGATGCGCACAGCCGTGGTCTTGTTGTTGACCATGCCAATGGCCGCCTCGTCCGCAATGATGGCCGAAAGCGTCTCGGCTGTGGTATCCCCCGGGACGGCGATCATATCCAGCCCCACCGAACAGACGCAGGTCATGGCTTCCAGCTTTTCCAGCCGCAGAACACCGCTTCTGGCCGCGGCGATCATGCCCTCATCCTCGCTGACCGGGATAAATGCCCCGGAAAGCCCGCCGACATTCGAGCTGGCCATAACGCCGCCTTTTTTGACGGCGTCGTTGAGCAGCGCCAGCGCGGCCGTCGTTCCGCAGCCGCCGCAGGTCTCCAGCCCCATTGCCTCTAAAATCCGGGCGACGCTGTCGCCCTGGGCGGGCGTCGGCGCCAGGGAAAGATCCACGATGCCAAACTCTGCGCCCAGCCTGCGGGAGGCCTCCCGGGCCACCAGCTCGCCCATGCGCGTAATGTGAAATGCAGTCTTTTTGATTTGCTCGGCGATTTCGCCCAGGTTTGCGCCCTTCATATCCGCGATCGCGGCATAGACCACACCCGGCCCGCTGACGCCCACGTTGATGACGCAGTCGCCCTCTCCGATGCCGTGAAACGCGCCGGCCATAAACGGGTTATCCTCTACGGCGTTGCAGAACACGACCAGCTTTGCCGCGCCCAGGCCGCCTTTGTCCGCCGTGCGCTCGGCCGTCTGCTTGACGGCATCCCCCATCAGCGCCACGGCATCCATATTGATGCCTGCCCGGGTTGTCCCGACATTGACGCTGCTGCAAACAATATCCGTGCTGGCAAGCGCCTCCGGGATGGAGCGGATGAAATTGCGCTCGCCCGGCGTCATCCCCTTATGAACGAGGGCCGAAAAGCCGCCGATAAAATCCACGCCGACCTCTTTGCCCGCATCATCCAGCGCCACGGCAAACGGCGCATAGTCTGCCGTACCCGTGGGCTCGCCGATGATGGAGATGGGCGTAACCGAGATGCGCTTATTGACGATGGGAATGCCGAATTCCGCCTCAATCTCCTCGCCTGTTTTGACGAGTTTTTCGGCTTTGCGCAGAATCTTCCCCTTGATGTTGCAGATAGCCCGGTTCATATCCTCGCTCATGCAGTCTTTGAGCGAGATGCCCATGGTGATCGTGCGGATATCCAGGCACTGATGCCGGATCATCTCGATGGTGCTCAAAATATCTCTGGTATTGATCATAGCCTTCCCCCTAGATGCGGTGCATGGAATCGAAAATCTCTTCCCGCTGGAGGTGCAGTTCCATGCCAAGGCCCTCTGCGGCTTCCTCCAAATCCGCCTTCAGGCCGGAGAAGGAATCCCCCTCGCTGACCTCGATGAGCATGACCATCGTAAAAATCGCCCCCTGCATGACCGTCTGGCTGATATCCAAAATATTGGCGCCATGGCGGTAGAGCACGGCCGATAAGCCGGCGATGATGCCGGGTCTGTCTTTCCCAAATACTGAAATAATCGCTCTCATTTTTCTCTCCTCTTTCGTCGTTTTGCGAATAAACCCGCGCCCGGGGCAAAAGCAGCGCCGCCCCGCCCGGGCTCTTTCCTATCTTTGGCTATTTCGCCTTGTAGTTATCGTATGTATAGCTCTCGTCGACATCCCGCAGCTTTTTGATGCCGATTCTCTCAGGCTGATAGTTTTCGATATAGTCCAGCATCTCATCCCGGTTATCAAAAATCCGGTAGAGCTTTTTGCAGGCCTCCTTGATGAAGTTCTCGCTCATCGCCCGGGCGATGAAATCAAAGAGCATATCATAGCAGCCATCCACGTTATAGATGGCGATGGCCTTGTTATGGCGCTCCAGCTGCTTGAGCGTGAGAATCTCAAAAAACTCCTCATACGTCCCAAAACCGCCCGGGGCCACGATAAACGCATCCGCCCGATCCTCCATGGTCTGCTTGCGTTCCCGCATGGTTTTGGTAAAAATCAGCTCGGTGCAATCCTGAAAGACAACGCCGTCCACATTGAAAAACTCAGGGGTTACGCCAACGACCTCGCCGCCCTGTTCGCGCACGCCCCGGGCTGTCGCCCCCATGACGCCCTGCGCACCGCCGCCGTAAACCAGGCCATGCCCGCGTTTTGCCAACTCCCGGCCCAGCTGATAAGTCGCATCGATATATTTGGGATCCAGCTGCGTGCTGGAAGCTCCGTAAACACAGATTTTCATACTCAGTTCCTCCTAATTGTTCCAAACAGATTCCATTTCCGCTGCAATTTCTCCAGCGCAAACAGCAGGGGCATCCCGATCACATAGCAGGAGACTGCCTGCCCTGCCCCAACGCCCAGCGCTGCCTGCCAAAACGGCACATTCATTAGATATGCCAGCTCCGCGCCCACGATGACAGCATTTGCCAGAACAGCGGGCAGCGGCGCGAGATACTTATTTTTGATTTTATATGCCGCATAGGCCGCGATCAGCGTCGCCAGGCTGCCGCAGACAATATCCAAAAGCCCAAAGCCGCCGAAAATATTGGCGATCACACAGCCGAGAAACAACCCAGGCACCGCCGCCGGCGTAAAATACGGCAGAACACAGAGCCCCTCGCTCACCCGCAGCTGGGAAAGACCAAAAGAGAGGGGATAAAAGAGCAAGGTCAGCGCGGCATATACTGCGGCGATAATTCCGCTTTGCGCGAGATAAACGAGCTTTTCTTTCTTCATCTAGCATATCCATTCTTCATACTATTATAATTTGCAATTATACACTAAAATGAGCCTGTCTTCAATTTGTCCCTGGAAGATTCCGGGAAAAAACCTGTGAATTTTGCGAAAACTTTGCCTCATGCTCTTCCCTGGGCCGGCCGTTCATGGTAAAATAACCGCGGAAATTACGATTGGAGGAAGCATATGTTCGATTACCATTTGCACTCTTTCCTCTCTCCGGATGCAGATCCGGGGCAGAGTTTTGAAAACGTCGCCGCCCAGGCGCAGGCCATGGGCATGGAGGAAATCGCCGTAACGGATCACGACGAAGGCAACGGTGATTTTTGCAGCATCGATATGGATCGCTATGACCGCGAGTGGGAAAAGTTCGTCAAAAAAGGCTCTCCCATTCCCGTCAGAAAAGGCATCGAGCTCAGCGTGAACTACGATGCCATCCCGATCTATGAAAAATTTTTATCCCATCATGCGTTCGACTTCGTCATCGCCTCGCAGCATTTCGTAGACGGCGTCGATCTCTATCTGCCGGATTTTTACCGGGATAAAACCGTGCACGAGGCCTATGAGCGCTATCTGCAGGCCATGCTCAAAACGCTGAGCCATTTCACGAACTACGATATCGTCGGCCATATCGGCTATTGCTGCAAATACTGCGGCAATTTCCAAAAGCTCCCCTTTGAATACGAGCTTTTCCCGGATCTGTTCGACGCCATTTTGAAAACCATCATTCACAATGGCAAGGGGCTGGAGCTCAACACCAGCGCCGCAAAGGTTACCGGGGATATTGGCACGCCCACTCGGGGCATTTTGAAGCGCTATCTGGAGCTGGGCGGCGAGATCATCACCACCGGCTCGGATGGGCACCGGCCGGGAGAAGTGAGCTGGCGCATTTTGGAGGGAACCGAGGCGCTGAAGGAAATGGGCTTCCGCTATGTCTGCACATTTCAGGACAGAAAGCCGACTTTCCATAAAATTTAGCGCAAACAGAAAAAAGAGCGGGCAGAAGCTTGAAGGTTCTGCCCGCTTTCTTGATCACAGCGCCGCCCTATGCCTGCAAAATATCCGAGATCTGAAGCGTCGCCTCGCCAGACGGCAGCACAAAGCAGGGAATGCCAATATTCCCCTGCCGCCGCGCCTCATCAAACAGCGGGTTTGCTTCCCTCAGCTTCAAAAACTCCTTGAGATTTGCCGTGGAATCTGCAAAATCCAAAAATTCAAAGTCGATGCCCGCGAGCAGCAGCTGTTCCTTTGCCTCCAGGCAATCCGGACAAATTTCCATCCCATAAACGCGAATCATTGTGCTTCCTCCTTTTGCTTATTCGGCTTTTCCCTGCCGTAGAGAAAATGCAGCATGGGGCCTGCATAATAGGTTGCCCAAAATTCCTTCTGTTTTTTCATACCCATGCGCTCGGCTACTTTCTGCGAAGCCAGGTTGTCGCTCTTGATCACGCTGTAAACAGCCGGCGCGCCCAAAACCTCAAAGGCATACTGCATACAGCCTTTTGCCGCTTCTGCCGCATAGCCCTTTTTCCAGTGTTTTCTCTTCAGGTGGTAGCCGATTTCCAGAATATCCTGACCCTCGCAGTGCTGTATCGTCAGCCCGGCCTGGCCGACAATCTCCCCGCTCTGCTTTTCCACCGCTGCCCAAAGCCCAAAGCCATTTTCACGATAGCGCTGCCATTGCCGCTCCATCCATGCCTGCACATCCGCATCTGAAAAATCATGCTCATAGGCATACATCACCTGCGGATCTTGCAGCATCTCGGCCAAATCCGCAAAATCTTCCTGCTGCCATTTGCGCAAACACAGGCGCTCTGTCTGCAAAATCATCGCTTGGCCCTCCTTAGGGTTTTATTATACGGTGCCCCTGGGCAAATCTCAATCCATGCTTTACAAACATCCTGAAAATATTTGGAAAACTTTCTATCTCCCTCTGTCTGCGCTTACTTCCTTTTGCGGCAGTTGCTGAACGCAAAAAAGAGCTCTGCACTGCAATGCAAAGCTCTTTTTTATTTGGCACTCTTGGCACCCATATGGGGCTAACCGCCTCTGCACCCTTCTGGATTGCCTGCTCGTTCAGGGGAATCAAATGCGCCTTGCGCAACTCACTTTCCCCACACAGCTCGGCTATCTTACCGCCTCTGCACCCTTCTGGATTGCCTGCTCGTTCAGGGGGATCAAATGCGCCTTGCGCTCGCCAAAGGAAGCAGCCAAGCACTCGATGGCAGTTTTCGGGCTGACGACGCCCGTCTTTTCCAGCATGGCTCCCAGCATGACGATATTTGCCACGCGGCTGTTGCCCAGCTCATCGGCAATCTCGCTGGCCGGCACGCGGTAAACCTCAATATCCGTGCGGGTCGGCTCGTCTTTGACCAAGGAGCTGTTGATAAAGAGCTTGCCGCCAGGCGCAACGTTCTTCTCGTATTTCTCCAGAGAAGGCCGGTTCATGACAATCACACTGTCCGCCTCCACGACAACCGGGCTGCCCACCTCTTCATCCGAGACGACAACACAGCAGTTTGCCGTGCCGCCGCGCATTTCCGGCCCATAGGAAGGAAGCCAGGAGATATTCTTTCCTTCCGCCATGCCCGCATAGGCCACAAGCTGGCCCAGCAGCAGCACACCCTGGCCGCCAAAGCCAGCGCTGATGATCTGATGCGTCATACTACTCTACCTCCTTTTTGACCCCGAGCGGATAATACGGAATCATATTTTCCACCAGCCATTTCTGCGCCGCGACGGGCGTCATGCCCCAGTTGGTCGGGCAGGTGGAGAGGACTTCAACCAGAGCGAAGCCTTTGCCCTCGATCTGGCACTGAAACGCCTTTTTGATGGCCTTCTTCGCCTTGACGATATTTGGAACATCATGCAGGGAAACGCGCTCGATATATGCCGCGCCGTTGATGGTCGCCAGCATCTCGCTCATGCGCAGAGGCTCGCCGCAGTGCTCCTTCTGGCGGCCGTAGGGCGAAGTCGTCGTAACCTGGCCAACCAGCGTCGTCGGTGCCATCTGGCCGCCCGTCATGCCGTAAATGGCGTTGTTGATGAAGATCGTGGTGATCTTCTCGCCGCGGCCTGCCGCGCTGATGATCTCTGCCGCGCCGATGGATGCCAAATCGCCGTCGCCCTGATAGGTGAAGACCAGCTTATCCGGGTGCACGCGCTTGATGCCCGTGGCCACGGCCGGCGCGCGACCATGCGCCGCTTCCATCATATCGCAGTTGAAATAGTTATATGCGTAAACCGAGCATCCGACCGGGGCGACGCCAATGGCCTCTTTCTCCATGCCCAGCTCCTCGATGCACTCCGCAACCAGGCGGTGCACGATGCCGTGCGTGCAGCCCGGGCAATAGTGCAGCGGCGCATCTGTCAGCATTTTCGTCTTTTCAAATACCGTTGCCATTATTTGCTCGCCTCCTTGACTTTCAAAAGCTCTTCCAGCATTTCAGCAGGCGTGGGGACAAAGCCGCCCAGCGTCCCGTGGAAATAGACCGGTTTCTTGCCCGCGACAGCCAGGCGGACGTCTTCCACCATCTGGCCCATGCTCATCTCGAAGCCCAAAAACGCCTTGACTTTGTCTGCGGCCTTGGCATAAGCTTCCGAGGGGAAGGGCCAGACCGTCTTGGGGCGGATCAGGCCGACTTTGATGCCCATATCCCGCGCTTTTCCGATCATGCTCTTGGCGATGCGGGCCGTCGTGCCGTAGGCGGCGATGCAGTATTCCGCGTCTTCCATTCTGTATTCTTCGACTTGCGTCTCATTTTTCGCAATCTGGGCATAGCGCTCTGCCAGGCGCTCCTGCACGGTTTTCATCACTTCCGGCTCGATATAGAGGGAGTTGATGATGGCCCGGTCTCTGCTCTTGCCATCCCAGCCAGTCGCCGCCCAGGTCTTCTCCGGGAGCTGGCGGCCTGTCCTCGCCTTAAATTCCACAGGCTCCATCATCTGGCCGATCATGCCGTCGCCCAGAACCATGACGGGAATGCGGTACTGATCTGCAATATCGAACCCATCCATGACCATATCTGCGGCTTCCTGCACAGAGGAGGGCGCCAGAACGACCATGCGGTAATCCCCGTGGCCGCCGCCCTTGGTGGCCTGGAAGTAATCGCCCTGAGAAGCTTGGATGCCGCCAAGGCCCGGGCCCGAGCGCACGATATTGACGATCACGCAGGGCAGCTCGGCGCACGCGATATAGCTGATGCCCTCCTGCTTGAGGCTGACGCCCGGGCTGGAGGAGGCCGTCATGGCTCTCGCGCCGGCGCCCGCCGCGCCATAGACCATATTGATCGCCGCAATTTCGCTTTCCGCCTGCAAAAAGCACCCGCCAACCTGCGGCATGCGCTTGCTCATATATTCGGGGATCTGCGTCGAAGGCGTGATAGGATACCCGAAGAAGTGCCGGCAGCCGGCGGCGATTGCCGCTTCTGCAATGGCTTCATTGCCTTTCATGAGTTTTTTTGCCATAGTTTATAAACCTTTCCGCGGTTTTTCCAACCCGCAAATTATTTTTCAACCGTAAATACGCAGTCCGGGCACATGCGCGCGCAGGAAGCGCAGCCGATGCATGCCGCCTCGTCTGTCAGCGTAATGGGATGATACCCCTTCATATTGATTTTTTCCTTATGCAGAGCCAAAATCTTCTTAGGGCATACCTCGATGCACAGGCCGCAGCCTTTGCAGATATCTTCCCGGATGGTCAGCTTTGCCATATCCTTACCCCCTTGCCAAAATAAAAATGGATTATTTTAAAGAATAGCACGTTTCGCCAAAATATACAATTCTTTTTACAAAAGCAATTTTTGTTAACGCCGCCTTATTGCCCGTTCTCGTCCAGCCAGGCCGGGCGCATATACAGATGCAGCGGCAAAATTTCCCCTTCTATCTGCACCTTCTCTGCAAGCTCCTCCAAAACCGCCGTGCACTTTTTGGGCAGGCCAGTTTGGGCGCAGAGCGCCGCCACCAGCTCCTCTCCCCGCCCGATGGTCGCCAAATCCGTCTGCCGGGCGAGGTTGGTGTTGTTGATAAACGCCGATACGCGAAGCCGGCTGTTGCGCTCGATCTGCCGCATCATCTCCAGCACGGCCTCCGGCGTCTCCTGAAGCGGCCGCGCGCCGTTTACCACATATAAGAACTCGGTCTGTGCCATGTTCTGCCGGAACTTATCCTGCAAAATGCCCAGCGCCGATGCGCCCACTGGGTCGCCGCCTACGTCGAATATCACCGCATCCAATGGCCGGTCAAAGGCCGAATAGATCTCCGCCGGCAGCGATGGGATATCCACCGTCGTATTGGCAAAATTGGGCTTGACCACCAAAATGCCCAGGCTTTTCAAATACTCCTCATGCTCGGAGGAGCGGAAAAACGGGTTGACGATATCCAGATCCACCAGCATGGTGCGCTTGCCCTCCTTTGCCGCCCGCACCGCCAGGTTCAGGGAAATCTCGGTTTTCCCGCTGCCGTAATTGCCTGCCAACACCGTATATTTCGCAAATTGCATCTCTTCTCCGCCTTTCCAGCTTTTTCTCTGTGCCCGTCTATTTGCCGCCGCAGGCCTTGCACCCCTGGCAGCCACCCTTCCTGCCGCATTTTTCGCAGTTCCCGCCCTGGCAGCCGCCGCAGGGAACCTCGGCATATGTGATCGCATCTTCCGGGCAAACCAGCCTGCAAATCCCGCACTCCTCTATGCACTTCCCGGGCGCATGGAGCAGCCCTTCCTGCCCCATGCGCAGCGCCCCAAATGAGCATCTCTGCACACACTTGCCGCAGCGCGTGCATTTTTCCAAATCGACTGCGACCCGCTTCATGGGCGGAACCTCCGAATCACTGCTTCCGCCGCCTTGAGGCCGTCTACCGCCGAAGACATGATGCCCCCAGCATAGCCCGCGCCCTCCCCGGCAGGATAGAGCCCATCCGGATTGGCGCAGAAATTCTCTCCGCGCAGAATGCGCACCGGGCAGGAAGTTCTGGTTTCCGCGCCCAGCAGCAGCCCCTCCTGCAAGAACCCCGGAATTTTCCGCTCAAACTGCTGCGCCGCCCCGGCCAGGGCGTCCGCCAGAAAGCCGGGCAGGAAATCCCGGATTTCCCCGCAGACGGTATACGGCCGGTAGGAGCTCGCAATCGCCCCGGCACTGCGGCTGGGCATTCCCCGCACAAAATCCGCATACCGCTGGGCAACCGCCCCATAGCCCTTTGCCGCCCGGTAGGCCGCCTGCTCGATTTGCCGCTGCATCTGTACGCCGCCCAGCGGCCCGGCCGGCATATCCTCCGGGAAAACCGAGACCACCAGCGCGCTGTTGGCATTCTGCAAGTCTCTGGCGTAGTAGCTCATGCCGTTGACTGCCGTGCCGCCCGGCTCCGTCGCCGAGCAGACCACTTCGCCGCCCGGGCACATGCAGAAGCTATAAACGCCCCGCCCTCCGTGCTGTGCCGTCAGCTTATACGTTGCCGCGCCCAGCTCCGGGTGGCCCGCGTATTTGCCGTATTGCCGCTCATCGATGAATTGCTGCCTGTGCTCTGCCCGCACGCCCATGGCAAAGGCTTTGGGCTGAAGGGCAACTCCTTTGCTCACCAGCATCTCGAAGGTGTCCCGGGCGCTGTGGCCAATGGCCAGAACCGCCGCTCCCGTCTCGACCTTTATTTTCGCGCCGCCTTTCTCGTAATAAACCGCGGAAAGCGCGCCGTTTTTCTGCTCAAAATCGCAAAAACGGGCGCCGTATTCGAACTCCCCGCCCAGCGACAAAATCTCTTCCCGCAGACCCACGACTGCACTGCGGATATGTTCTGTGCCCAGATGCGGCAGCGCCTCATAGCTGATCTGCCCGGGCGCGCCGTGGCGCACAAACGCAGCCAGCACATCCTGCACCCGCCGATCCTTGATGCGCGTGGTCAGCTTGCCATCCGAAAAAGTGCCTGCGCCGCCCTCGCCAAAGCAGATATTGCTCTCGGGATTGAGCTCGCCTTTTTCCCGCAGTGCCTGCACATCCGCCTCCCGCTGGGCCATCTTGGCGCCGCGCTCGAGCACCAGCGGCCGAAAGCCGTGCTGCGCCAGAAGCAGCGCCGCAAAAAGCCCGCAGGGCCCTGCGCCTATCACAACTGCCCTTCCGGCCAGGCGCGCTTCCCCCAGCTCCAGCGGTGCCGGCTCCTGGGGGGCATATGCCCGCAGACCCTTTTGCTCCAGCTTTTCGCCCGCCTTTTGCGACAGGCGCACCAGCAGGCTGTATTTGAAGCATAAGTCCCGCCCGCTTCTGGCATCTATGGATTTGCGCACAATTTCGCACTCCAGGATCTGCCCCGGGGCGACGCCCAGCTTTTTCGCCGCCAAAACGGGCAGCGCATCCTCGCTCTGCTGGATGGGGCGGGAAATCTCGTGTAATAAAAACTGCATCAATCTTTTCCTTTCGGCCTTGGATATAGGCCGCAAATTCACAAAAGGCGCGCCGAGCTTTTAGGGCCATTTTGCTGGCTCTGTTCCGGCCTGGCCGGAAGCCCAAACGCGCCTTTTCTTTTCTCTTTGCCTACCTGCGCCGGATAGTAACCGTAATGCTGCCTACGCCCACCGAGACGCCCGAAGCATCCACGCCGGCAATCTCCTCCGCCCGGACGGGCAGAACATAGCTCCCCTCCGAAAGCCCGACGAGATCCACATACAGCACAACATTTTTGCGCGTCAGCCCGCGCACAGCCGAAAGCCCGCCCGAAATGGTTACATCCGCGCTTCTGGTTTGCAGCGTCGCCCGCAGGCCCGAGCCCAGGTTGACCGCGCCAATTTCGACGCCCGTAAAGTGCTGCTGCCCCTGAATCTCGGCAATCTGAACATAGGCATCCACTTTTGCGCCGCCCAGCACTTCCACTCCCTCCGGGATTTGCAGCTCTGCCGAGAGCAGCACACTCTTATCTGCATTTTCGGCCGAGAATGGCCTAAGCTGAATCATCTCAATCTTGGCCAGCGCCTCTTCGCTGCCCACGATCTCCACTTCCGCCGGATTGAGCGTTACGCCCACCGCTTCATAGCCGTCTTTGATATTGGTAACGCGGTCCTTCACCGTCTGCTGATCGATGGGCACGGTCTTTTTGCAGAGCACATTGAGCTCCACAATCACAGAGGGCACCGAGCCATCCACGATATAGCTTGGGGCGGCCTCTCCTCCTGCGCTCAAAAGCTCCAGAACATGGCTGGTTTTGGAGCTCTGCGAGATGCCGTCGATGGAAATATGGCAAACCGCCTCGACGATCTGTTCCAGCTCGTCCCGGGCGCCCGAGATGACGATGGATTCCTCCGAAAGCACTGGCTGGCTCACATAATAGCCCTCCCCCGGCTCGCCCTCCAAAATGCACCGCACCGGGATCGTGCGCTGTACCAAATCGTCAACTTTAACCTGCACAGTCGTGTTTGTTACCCGCTTGACAGATGCGTTGATCGTCATCACGCTGGTCTGCAGTTTGATCTCATATGTCCCCTTTGCGGAGATATCCGATAAATCTGCCACAACGCGGATATTATCCGCGGTGATATTTTTATGATATTGCTGGCCCGCGGCAACTGTAACGTCCACAGCCTCCTGCAAATCCCTCTTATCTACCGTCAGCCCCCGCGCCGTCAGCGAATCCATGCCCGTATAGGAAATGCGGACGTTTTCCACCTCCAGCGGGCGGACGGGGTTTTCCGAGGAGATGACATATGCCCAGAGCGCCGCCGCAAAAAGCAGGGCGACTAATTTCAGCGGCCAGTTGGTCGTCAGCGCCTTTTTGGCGCGCTTTAGAAAGTCTTTCTTCACTGCTTTTTCTCCCCCTTTCTGCGCAAAAGCTTGCTCTTGGCGGGGCCTTTTTCGTATATTCCCTCTAAAATGGCGTGCAGCGCTTTTCGGTCGAGGTAGCGCGTGATCGTCCCTTCATGCGCCATGGAAATGACGCCCGTCTCTTCCGAGACGATGATAATATAGGCATCCGAAAGCTCGGAAATGCCCAGAGCGGCGCGGTGCCGCGTGCCCAGCTCGGAGGAAATCTGCTTGTTATCCGAGAGCGGCAGGAAACAGCCCGCCGCCACGATCTTATCCCCGCGCAGGATCATAGCGCCGTCGTGCATGGGCGAATTGGGGAAGAAAACATTTTCGATCAGCTGGCTGGAGATGCGCGCGTTCAGCAAATTGCCGCTCTCGATGACGTCTTTCATGCCCGTCTTTCTCTCAAAAACCATGAGCGCGCCGATTTTGCGGATAGACATATTGAGCACAGCCCGCTCGATCTCCTCGATATGCGGGCGGGAGGCATCCTCCTCCGCGGAAAACGGCATTTCAAACAGCCCTCCGCGGCCCAGCTTTTCAAAGGCCCGGCGGATTTCCGGCTGAAAAATGACAACCAAAAGCAGCGCACCGGCATCGATAAACGAAGACAGCAGCCAGTTGACCGTCGAGAGGCCAACCGCCTTGCAGATCCATGCCAGCACGATAAACAGCGCCAGGCCTTTAAAGACCTGAGATGCGCGGGTTTTGCTCGTCAGCCGCAGCAGCCCGTATGTGATGCCAGCGACCAGCAAAATATCCACAACATCCATGATGGAAAAATGAATTGCGGAATTTCCTAGATTCTCAAAAAAGTTTGCCACGCCAATGCTCCTTCGTTTCTCTTTTCCATTATACATCCCAAAAGAAAAAAACCCAACAGAAAACGTTGGGTTTTTAAAAATTTTCACAGGCAAAATATGCTATGCTCTCCTGCCTACTGCTCGCTCTCCCGCTCTTCCAGCATTTCGCGCAGCCGCAGTTCGGTTAAGACAAGCGTATCCACCTTTTCATTTTGCCGAAGCACATTTTGATCTTCCGCCAGTGAGCGCCCCTGCTTGATGCACTCCAAAGCCAAGGCGTCTAGTGCATCTTTTTCCTGCCTGAGTTCTGCGCTGACTTGTTGAATTTTTTTCTCAATTTCCTTTTTCATAGCAGCCCTTTCTTCGTGCTCCCCTTCCTTTCCCATTTTATAATAAAAACAGGAAAAATTCAATGAATTTTCGCAATCTGACATAACTCGCGCTAATTTGCAGTTTATCGCAAATTCCGCATTCCAAGTTTAGCGGTATTCCGCGCCAATCATGCAAAATTCGCCGCTGTCCTGCCGCTCAAAATACAGCGTTTCCTGCATGGTTTTGGTTGAGGCAAGATCCTTTTCTGCAAAGTACTCGGCATCCGCCGTAATCTCATAGGTATAGCTTGCCCGAACGTGATAGTAGTAGCCATAGTTTTGGCCGTCAAAAAATTCCATTTTTTGATCTGCCGCCGTCAGGCTGCAATCCAGCAGGCGGATGCTCACATGGTTTTGCGCAAACTCCTGCTGCTGCGCCGCAAGGGACTGCAGGGTGATGCCGTCCCGCTCCAAAAAGGACGCAGAAAGGTTTTCTTCATAAAAATCAAAAACCTGTTCCGCAGAAAAGCTCTCGTATTCCACCTGATAGCGGGCGTCCAGATACTGCTCTGCAATGCCCAGCACAACCTGCTTTTCCGCATCGCTCAGCCGCGCTTTTTCAGACGCAGGCAGATAGGCCTCCCCTTCCGGCTGAAAGCTGAAGCCGGCCAGCCTAAGCGCGCCATCCTGCCGCACGAAATAGACCTGATAATTGAGCAAATAGCGCTGGCCCTGCTCAAAAAAGCTCTCCTCCGGGTGCTCCGGCGCAAAGGAATCGAGAAACACGCTGATCTGAACGCTCTGGACGGTGTATTCCGTGCCATCTAAAATCTGCTGTTCCGAGCCCAAATCCCGCACACTCTCCAGCCGGCTTTTGAGCTGATTCTGCCGGTTTTGCTCCAGCCCCGTCTGCGCATCCGGATTTTCAAGAAAATGCGCCAGATAGCCGCTTTCAAAGTATTTTTTTGCAAACGCGACGGTTGGTTCAGAGGAGAAAGTTTGATAATCCACTTCCCAGAGCAGCTCCATCAGCTCTTTGCTGACGGCAAAAGGCGTCTGCTCCGCCTTGCAGCAGCAAAGCAGCCCCAGGAGCACGCATAGTGCCATGCATATGGCGCGCCTACTGCGCTTCTTTGCCCAGTTCATAGAAAGTATACGTCCCTCCAAAGCCGCCCTTTTGCGACGTCTGCTCGCCCTGGCAATGCACGAGCAGAGCGCTGCCATCCTCGCTTAGATAGGCGCTGCGGATTCCCTGATAGATATCCACATACAACGCCTGCCCGGATTTGATATCCACGACATATAACTTATATGCCGTCTCGCCTTTCTCTACCACCGCCAGCTTGCTTCCATCCGCAGATACGACAAAAAACGAAGCATGATCCCAAATTTTCTTCTCTTCTCTTGTATCCGCCTTCCAACTCATCAGCGCGCCATCCTGGGCGATATAGTAGATCCTGCCCCCGGCGGCCGCAGGTGAAAAGCCCGCCGCGCTGAAAATACTGCCCTCTTTGGCATCCCCTAGATCCTCGACCGCGATTTGCGAAGCCGTCCCGATCTCCAGCTGGATGACGGCATAATTGCCCGTCAGAAACATGCGGCTCAGCGTCGCGTTATTCTGTTCGATTTTAGAAGTCCCGCGGTAGATATCGATATCCTCCATGCGCTCCAGCGTGTGGCTTTGGGTATCATAGCGGCTGAGCACAATGCCCGAAATGTTGCGCGAGGCAAAGCTGATATCGCCGTCCTGCCATCCAACAGGAACCACCAGCTCATCCGCCAGATAGGAGCCGATTTTGCGCACAGATTCATCCTCCAGATCCAGCAGGAAGATATCCACCCGCTTCTCGCCGTTTTTTGCCTCAAAAAGAATGTGCTCGCCCCGGCAGATGACGGAATCCGCTATGATCGCCATCTCCTCCGTGCACGGCTTGAGATAGCCGCTCTTGCCCACAAGCACAAGGCGTTTGCTCTCCTCCCGCCCCCAGACGGCCACCATGCTCTGGCCGGACAGGCCGACATACCGCAGCGCCTGCCCCTCTTTTTCGGTTTCCACCTGCGTTACACTGAGCACGGAAAAATCCGCCCCGCTGGGCGCGCCGGATTCCAGAATCTCCGTCCGCGCTTTTTTTTGATAGCCGCAGCCGCAGAGCGAAACCATCAGCAAGGCCGCAATCCATAGCGCCAAGCCTCGTTTCCCTCTGCCTGCAAGGCTCTGTTTTTCAGGCCATAAAAGCATTTCCGCCTTTGCTCCTTTCCTTTTGCGGCATGGGCCCCGCATCAAAACTCCTCCGCGGGAGCTTCCGTCTGCACGCTGAGCAGCAGCACCCGAATGCAGATGCGCCCCTCATCCGGCAGCAGCGCAGAAATATTGCCCCCGTGGCTCTCTGCAATTTTGCGGCAAATAGCCAGCCCCAGCCCGACGGAGCCCGGCTCTGCGCCTTCTTCCCGCTGGCGGTAAAAGGGGATGAACAGCCTGGCCAGCTCCTCTTCCGAGATTTGCTTTTCTATCTCGTTTTGCACGGATATTTCCACGTGTTCCCCCAGCCGCTGGGAAAACACGGAGATTTTTCTGCCCGAGCCATGCTTGATGGCGTTATCCATCAGGTTGATGAACATCTGGATCAGCTGTTCCCGGCTGCCCCAGACGCGCAGGCTCTGCTCCTCCTCAGGCAGGGAGAGCACGATCTCCTTCTGCTGGCGCGCGGCCTTGAGGTTCATAGAAGCCGCCGTATCCCGCAGCAGCCCGGCCAAATCCACCATTTCAAAATCCGAGGTATCCGAAACGCCGACGCGCGTCGCATCCAGCAGCGCCGTTACCATATCGCGCAGGCGCTTGCTCTCGCTGATGATGTGATGAATCCCCTTTTTGCTGAACTCCAGATCCGAAAAATCCGTATCCTCCATCATCTCGGCATAGCCCAAAATGATGGTCAGCGGCGTTTTCAGCTCATGGGTCACGTTGTCGTAAAAATGCTTGCGGTAGGCCACAGCCTCTTCCAGCGCGCTCTTTTCCAGCGTAATCTCCCGAAGCTGTTCGCGGATGATGGCCGCCATCTTGTTGTATTCCCGGGTCAGCTCGCCAATCTCATCCTTATGGCGGATGGGCAGCGGCATGGCAGAGCTCGGGTCTTCCGTCAGCTCTACCACCGCATTGCGCAGGCGGTTGACCGGCTCGATGACTTTCCCGGCAAAGACCACCAGCAGAACCAGCGCCGTTACCAGAACACTCGCGCTGCTATAGAGCACCATACGGCTGATATAGCTGCCGCTCTGATAGAGCTCGGAATAATCCACTTCCATGCGGATGATCCCAAACTCCTCCACCAGAAAGGAAAAATACACGCGGGTATCTTTTCCCGAGGTATAGACGGTATAGGCGCTTTTGCCCTGCGATGCATACGCCATATCGTCGCCGGGCGCCTGCTCGTCTGCGAAAAGCGCGTTATAGAGCAGCTCGCCGGTTGTGCTGTAAATCTTCAGGTTGCTGCCCAGCACGGCGCAAAGGCTGTCGCCCACCTCCTGGTATCCCCAGACGCCGTTTTTGAGGACATAGCGGGATAGGAACACCTCGCTGCTCTCCTGAAAGCCGCGCAGATCCGCCTCAATATTCTTTTCATTGCTGGATCCGATCATGCCGGAAACCGCCAAATTCAGCACGCCAAACGTCGCGAATACGATGACGGAATACCAGAACACCAGGCTCCGCACAAGCCCCGAACGCAAAGCCTAATCCTCCCGAATCTTATAGCCCACGCCAAACACCGTCTCGATGAGCTTATCCGCCCCGAGTTTTCTGCGCAGGCGCTGAATATGAATATCCACTGTGCGCGTATCGCCGATATAGGCAAACTCCCAGACTTTTTCCAAAAGCTCTGCTCTGGAGAGCACTTTGCCCTTGTTTTCCAGCAGAATCGCCAGCAAGTCGAACTCTTTGGGCGTCAGCTCGATGCGCATCCCGCCTTTTTTGACTTCATGCTTGCTGCGAATCAGGCAGAGATCCCCCTGCCTTAGCATATCCTCGGATCCTGGCTCCGGCGAAGCCGCCCCGCCCCGGCGCAAAACCGACTGCATCCGCAGCAGCACCTCGCGGATATCGAAAGGCTTTGTGATATAGTCATCCGCGCCGTATTCCAGACCGATGATCTTATCCACCTGATCGTTCTTGGCAGAGACGATGATGATCGGCACCTTGCGCTGCTGCGTAACCTGCCTGCAAATATCCAGGCCGTCCATATCCGGGAGCATGAGATCCAGCAAAATCAAATCCGGAAGTGCGGATTCAATCGCCGCAAGGCCGTCTGAGCCGGTATGCGCCATGCGCACGGCATATCCCTCCCGCTCCAGGCTATACTTCAAAAGCTCTGCGATTGGGCGTTCATCTTCTATAATCAAAATTTCCGGCATCTTCTTTCCTCCTGCTGTTTCTATCGTAAATTATACCATATCAAAATGCAACCGCCCTGCGGGATACAAAAATTTAAACTTTTCTTACATATCTTTCCGCCGCGCAGTTCAAACTATGCCTATGCTGAATATTATCATTAAAACCATCATCATCTATATCGTTTTATTTCTGGCCATGCGCGTCATGGGGCAGCGGCAGAGCGGGCAGCTTCAGCCCTATGAGCTGGTCATCACGCTGATCATCGCGGAAGTCGCCTCGACTCCCATGGACAACCCCGGCATTCCGCTGTTTTATGGGCTGGTGCCCGCGGCAACGCTGATTTTGCTCTACTATCTTTTCTCCTTTCTCTGCCTCAAAAGCCGGCGCCTGCGCTCGTTTATCTGCGGCTCGCCCAGCATTCTCATCCATAATGGGAAAGTGCAGTACGGCGAGATCAAGCGCATCGGCTACAACATGAGCGACATGATAGAGCAGCTGCGGCTCAAGGGGCAGACGAACATCGCCACTATCCATTATGCCATTTTGGAGACCAACGGCCAGCTGAGCGTTTTGCCCTTTGGCTCCAGCGCGCCCGTCACGCCCAGCGATATGGACCTGGAAGTGCCGGAAAAGGGAACGCTCTGCTCTGCCATCGTGCTGGACGGCAGCTTCAACCCGCCCATGCTAAGGCGGTTAAACCTGGATGAACAGAAGGCGCTGAAATTACTGCATACGCTTGGATATTCCAATCTCAAAGACGTCGTCATCCTGACGGTTTCCGAGGCGGGCGATGTGTTTGTGCAGGATAAAAAGGGCAGCACGCGCCAAATTACCCTGCCCAGCGGTCTGTCATGCTAAGCGCCCTTCCGGCCCAGCCCTGGGCGCCGCCTGGCCGCGGCATTGCCTATCTCTTCCCGCCGCATTCCTGCTTTGGGCAGCAGAGCATTGTCTGCGCGGGCAGGGGCCACACAAAAAAAGAAAGAAGGAGGCATCTTCCATGTTAAAAAATATCGTCATCGCCATCTTGGTGCTCGGTCTGGCGGGCATCTGCTTTTTCCAAAACTGGTACCTTTCCGACGCAGTCTCGGATCTGCAAAAAGCGACGGCAGAACTCCAGACCGAGCTGGACGCGGAAAACTGGGAAGCCGCGCAGGACGTCTACCAAAAGCTCATGCGGCATTGGGACAAGAATTTCAAGCTGCTTTCCTGCTTTTTGCTGCATGAAGAAGTGGACCACGCCGGCGTAGAACTGCACAGCATCGGTGCGCTGCTGGAGATCCGCGATAAGCAGATGCTTTCCTACAGCATTCCCCGGTTATCCTATTATCTCAAACACATGCAGGACGGCGATTCCCTGCAAATAGAAAATATTTTGTGATCGAGGCATCAAAAAGAGAGGCAGCAGCCTCTCTTTTTTGCGCTCCGGCTCAATCGCTCTTCTGCCCGGCAATTTTCTGTTTTGCCGGCGGCTGGCTGCCACAGGCGGCGCGGTATACCTGATGGGGAATCGCACCGGCGGGAGTCTCAAACTCAGTCAAAGATGCCCAGTAGCGCTTGGGCATGAGCGTCTGCCGCTGGCGCTCGTTGCGCCGCCCGGGCACCTCGATGGTCTGGTAAAAAAGCCGCCAAAGCTGCTGGTAGGCGCACTCTTCTTCGCCTGCCCCAGGCAGTTCAAAATGCTCCAGCGGGAAAATGCCCGTACGACCGGGCTGATGCACCAGCGCCTGCTTATATGTCTTATCGTAAATCAAAAAGGATTCGGCATTGAAGCGCGCGCAAAAATGCGGCTCCATCAGGCTCAGCACCTGGTTTTTGGGGCGGATGATGGCAAAGAGCGCGCCGCCCGCCTCGCGAAAACGCACAAACCCCGTAAACTGATGCGCCTCATGCGTCAGGGCAAAGACCGCCTTTTGCAGTGCGTTCACGCAAGGGTCTGCCAGCATCTGCAAGATGCCGGCGCCCTTCTGATAGCCCATGCGAATCAGGCGCAGCATCTGCTCTTCCTTATCCGGCAGGCAGGTCAGCAAGCAGAGGCGCAGAAAATCCACCATCTCTCGCCCGATCTTTTCCCGGATGGAATCCAGCACTTTGCCGGCGCGCTCGTCGCTTGCGACGCGCCGCGTCTCGTATAGAAACGCCTGCGCGTTTCCGGCAAAGATGGCCGGCGCTTCCCGGCGGTAGAACGCGTCGTAAACGCAGCACAGGAAGCCCTCAAAGGATCCGTCGTATTCATATGCAATATCTCTGCGCAGCGCCATGCTCTCCCTCTCCTCTGCTTTGCAGTCAAAGCTGCCCCGAAATGCTTTTGGCCAAATCCTCCGGCGAGGGCTCAAAAAGCGAAAGCTGCCTGGGCGCCAGCGCCGGAATGACTTCTTTGCCCGAAACAAGGCTTCTTAGCACTGCCTGCGGCCGCAGATCTACTCCGGGCATGGTCTTGCCCTTGCAGGTGATGAAGAATTTTGCCCGCTTTAAGACGATGCCCATCCGCCGCAGATCCTCAAAATCCAGCGCGCTCATCTTTCTGGCTCGGTAGATTTTTCCCGCCCCGCGCACGCCGATGCCCGGAATGCGCAGCAGCATTTCATAGGGACAGCGGTTGATCTCCAGCGGAAACAGCTCCATATGGTTCACAGCCCAGTTGCACTTGGGATCGAGATAGGGGTTGAAGTTCGGCGTCTTTTCGCTGAGCAGCTCCCCAGCATCGAAGCCATAAAAGCGCAGCAGCCAGTCTGCCTGATAGAGCCGGTGCTCCCGCAGAAGCGGCGGCTTGGTATCCAGCGAAGGCAGGTTTTTGCCCTCCATCACCGGGATATAGGCCGAAAAGAACACGCGCTTGAGCTTATATTTCTTATAGAGCCCGGCAGAGAGATTCAAAATCTGGTAATCCGTCTCGCCCGAAGCGCCGATGATCATCTGCGTGCTCTGCCCGGCCGGCACGAATTTGGGCGCCCGGCGGTATTTGACCAGCGCCGCCCGGTTTTCCTCCATGCCGTCGCGGATCTGCTCCATGGGCGAAAAAATCTGATCTGCCTTCTTGTCCGGCGCCAAAAGCTGCAAGCTTCCCCGGGAGGGCAGCTCGATATTGACGCTCATGCGGTCTGCCAGATACCCCAGCTGCTCGGTCAGCGCGGGATCTGCGCCGGGAATGGCCTTGGCGTGAATATAGCCGAGAAAACCGTATTCCTCCCGCAAAATGCGCAGTGCCTCTATCATCAGCTCAGTGGTGTAATCCGGGTTTTTCAGGACGCCCGAGCTCAAAAACAGCCCTTCGATATAGTTTCTGCGGTAAAACCCGATGGTGAGATCCGCCAGCTCTTTGGGCGTAAAGCTCGCCCGGCGGATATCGTTGCTGCGCCGGTTCTGGCAATAGGCGCAGTCGTAGGCGCAGGCATTGCTCAAAAGCACCTTGAGCAGGGAAATACAGCGCCCGTCTGCGGCAAACGTATGGCAAATGCCCACGGCTGTCGCACTGCCAATCTTCCCTTTCTGGCCGCCGCGGTCCACTCCGCTGGAAGTGCAGGCCACATCGTATTTTGCCGCATCTGTTAAAATTTCAAGTTTTTCTGCGATGGTCATCTCCTGCTCCTTGCGCTTATTTTGCATCCAATCGGCGGCGCCTATTCCTCCGCCTCCTCGTCTTCTTTGGCAAACAGCTCGTGCTCGAACGTCGCCGCCGGGCCGATGCTGGCCTCGCCAAAGCGCTGGCGCAGGGCATAGACGGCCTGCTCCAGCTTGCCGAGCTTTTCCCGCCTTTTGCTCTGCTCTCCCAGAAGATCCAGCTGCTCAATGGCCTGCTCCTGGCTCACCAGATTCTGCGCCGTAACCGTCAGCGCCCGAACGGGAGCGCTCTGCTCCCAGCTGGCGCAAAACAGCTCCATCGCCGCATCCGCAATCTCCCGGAAGAGAAAGCTGGGCGCGGAAAGCGGCTTCTGGCGCTGGATTACTTTTAAGCTCGGGCTCTTGATGGAGAGCTGCACCGTGCGGCATTTGAGCCCGTGCGCGCGCAGACGCGCGGCCACATCATCCGCCAAATGCTCGACGCCGACCCGCACTTCCTCTGCCCCAAGCAGATTGCGTTTAAACGTCATCCCCCGGCCGATGGATTTGGCAATGCCGCTCTCCCGCACCGGGATGACGCGGCTATCATCCAGCCCTCTGGCCTGATCCCAAAGCTGGCCGCCGTTTTTGCCCAGCACGCCGGCAATGCTCTCCCGATCCCGCGCGGCCAGATCGCCGATGGTCCGGATGCCCAGCTTGCTCAGCTTTTCCGCCGCAGATTTGCCCACAAACAGCAGAGCGCTCACGGGCAGGGGATAGAGCAGCTGCCGATAGTTCTCCTGGGTGATGACCGTCGTCGCATCCGGCTTTTTATAGTCGCTGCCCATTTTGGCAAACAGCTTGCAGAAAGAGACGCCGACCGAGATAGTCAGCCCAATCTCTTCCCGCACCCGGCGGCGCAGCAAATCGGCCAGCTCCCGCGGCGATTTCGCGAAAAGATGCAGGCTTCCCGTAACATCCAGAAAGGATTCATCGATGCTGAATGGCTCGACGAGATCCGTGTATTCATCGTAAATCGCGTTGATGCGGCGGGAAAACTCCCGGTAAACATCGTGCTGGGGCGGGACGAGCACGAGATCCGGGCATTTGCTCTTGGCCTGCCAGATAGTCTCTGCCGTCTGCACGCCCTTTTGCTTGGCCAGTTCGTTTTTGGCCAAAATAATCCCGTGGCGGCTTTTGGGATTGCCCGCCACCGCCATGGGAACGCGCCAAAGCTCGGGCCGCAGGCAGCATTCCACCGAGGCGTAAAAGCCGTTGCAGTCGCAATGCAGAATGATGCGCTCTTTTTTCATTGCACATCCACAATAGACAGCGTTACTTTGCCCAAAATGCGGACGTCGTCCTCGCCGGAGTAGATCTGCGGCTGATAGACTGGGTTGCGGCTGACGGGCACCAGCACCATATGCCCGCTTTTTTGGTAAACCCGCTTGACCGTCGCCTCGCCGTTGACCAGCACAGCGCAGATATTGCCCTCTTCCACCCTCGCGCCCCGGGAGATGACGACCAGGCTGCCATCCGGAATGCCCGCGAGATCCATGCTGTCTCCCACGACGCGCAGGGCAAAGGCGTCTTCGCCCAGCGCCTGCTGATAGGGATCCAGCCGCAGATAGCCGGAGAAATCCTCAAACGCCTCCACTGGGCTGCCCGCCGCGATGCTCCCGTAGATAGGAATGCCGGGGCTCTGCTCCTGCCCCTCCTTTTCCAGATACCCTGCCGCCTGCATCAGCTGTTCATAGGAAGCGCCATACCCCGCCGCCGCAATTTTTGCCAGCACTTCCGGCCTGGGCCGCTGGCCGCGCAGGATGCGCGAAAGATTCCCCGCGCTGATCCCCGCCCGCCTGCAAAATTCGTTGCGCGAGCCGCTGCCTATCGCCTGCAGAATGAGTTCAGATAAACTTTGCCGCATGTCGCCGCTCCTCTCTTTTTCCTATGGCTATCATACCGCGTTTGTTTCTTATTCGCAACAGTATTTTTGCATTTTTCCTATAATTGTTCGTTTTATGGAACACTTTTCCAATTTTTCTCCTCCCGCGCAAAAATCGGGCATTCAAAAAACAAGCGCAGCCACCCAATCTTTTTGGCGCCTGCGCGTTTTGCCAATCAAAAAAGGCCTCTCGGCCTTTTTGCATCGCGCGCTATTGCCCGGATAGTTTCTTTGCGATGGCCTGCATATGCGAGCCGTCTGTTCCGCAGCAGCCGCCAAAAATCTTGAAGGGCTGAATCTGCTCCAGTGCCGCCATATGGGCGGCCAATTCCTCCGGCTCCGAGCAAAACAGCTCCCGGGCGCCATCCAGCTCTTCGGGTGAGAGCGGCGAAGTGTTGGCCTGAATGCCCAAAAAGCGCCGCATTTCCGGCTTTCCACGGTTTTCCGGCTGTAAGAGCGCCTGGCGCAGCACACTGGGGTGCACACAGTTTGTCATATAGCAAAGCGGGTGCCGCCCTGTCGCCGCATCGATGGCCGCAATGGCCTGGGAGATGGGCGTGCCGTCTATCAGGCGGCCGTCTTTTCGGATCATGAAGCTGATGAGATAGGGCAGGCTGGTCTGCTCCATGGCCTGCGCCATGCCAATCGCCTCGCTTTTTGCAGGCATAATCCCGGCATATAGAAACTCTGCTCCGGCCCGGGCAAAGGCATCCGCCGCCCAGCTGTGAAACTCCCGCGCCTGCTCTTCCGAAAGCACCTCATCTGCCCGGTAGGCATCGCCGCGGCAGCCCATCAGCGCGCCGATATACATGCCCTGCTCTCCGCCCGTCTGCCGGCGCACCTGCTTTAGAAACGCGATATTGTCCAAAAGCAGCGCCTCATCATAGCCGGCCAGCGCCGTCCGCTCCCGGTTTGCCCGGCGGGTCGGCGTCGTGGCCAAAAAAGGCAGCCCGTATTTTTGGGCGATGCCGCGGTATTCCCCCCAAAGGGCGGCCAGCGCTTTCTGTGCCTGCGGGTCGTAGATGAGCGGCGCCATAGCCGCCGTCCCATCAATTTTCAGGCCATATTCCCGCTTGAGCCGCTCGCCCAGCGCCCCTTCCAGCAGCAGATACTTGCTCTTTTCAAAACATGCAGTAAAATCCATCTTCCCCTCGCTATTTCTCATAATAGACCAGCGTCATGGCATCGTTGATGCGCCGTGTCTCGCCCGTCGCCCGATACCCCATTTTTTCATACAGGCGGCAGTTTCCCTCTTCCTGCAAGATGGTATCCAGCGCCCAGTGTTCTGCACCGTGCACCGCCTCGCAGGCTCGGATGGCCTTTTGCGCAAACCCTCTGCCGCGGTACTCCTCTAAAATAAACAGCGGGCTGATGCGCTTTGGCGCGCCGCATCCGGGATCCACCACGCGGATCGCACCCACTTTTTGCCCCTCGGCGCAGATAAAATAGAAATATGTCTCACTCTGGGCCAGGCGCTGCCGCACCTTTTGCAGCGGCTCGTTGCCTGGGCTGGTCTCAAAATCCTGATATTTTGCAAGCAGGCCGGAAAAGGCCTCTGTCTGCATGCTCCAAAGCTGCTCCGCATCGCCCGCGCCGGCCCGAATCAGCGCCACTTCCCCCTTCATCGCTTCCCTCCGCCAGTCAATCGTTATAGTGAGTATACCGCACTATGCCGCAAAAGTCATCCGCTCTCTATTTTCTGCATTGGCGGCGCTCAGAAATTTTTAGGAAAGCTTGCTGGGAGATGTGTTTTTTAGTTGCTTTGGCCGTTATTTTGTGCTAAAATTTTTAGCAATGCGAAAGTTGTTTACAATTTCGTTTCATACCGGTTTCATTTTTTTGGCACAGCTTTGCTTGCTCTGTTTTTTCACCGAACATTGCGCCTGAAATAAATGGCATAATATTTTATCTTTTTAAGTCTGGAGAGTGGGTTACATGAAGAGAATTGCGATTCTGACAAGCGGCGGAGATACCCCCGCCATGAATGCCGCCATCAACGCTGTTGTGCGGACTGCAAAAGCCAAAGGCATCACGCCGGTGGGCGTGCTTGGGGGCTATGCCGGCCTGATCAGCGGCGGCCTGGCTGAAATTCGCAGCAAGCAGGTTGAATTTATCGTCAATAAAGGCGGAACCATTCTCAAAACGGCGCGCTGCCTGGAAATGAAAACGCCGGAAGGGCAGAAAAAGGCGGTGGACGTGCTCCATAAATTCGGCATCGACGGCCTGGTCGTCATCGGCGGCGACGGCAGTTTCCAGGGCGCAAAGGCGCTGCACCATCTGGGCGTGCCCACGATTGGCCTGCCCGGCACCATCGACAACGATTTGGCCTACACGGATTACACCATCGGCTTTGACACGGCCGTCAACTGCGTCATCGGCGAGATCGCCAAAATCCGGGATACCATGCTCTCGCACGACCGCATCGCGGTGGTGGAAGTCATGGGCAGAAACTGCGGCGACATCGCATTGCAGGCAGGCGTCGCCGGGGAAGCGGAATATATCGTGCTCCCCGAAGTGCCCCACGATTACGACACGCTTTGCCAGGAGCTCAAAACCAGGGAGCAGAAGGGCAAGAGCAACAGCATCATCGTCATGAGCGAGGGTGCAGGCAAGGGCTGGGATCTTGCGGACTATATCCGCCAAAAAGCCGGCTACGATACCAAGTGCATCGTGCTGGGCTATGTGCAGCGGGGCGGCGCGCCTTCGGCGTTCGACCGTGTTCTGGCGCAGAAAATGGGCATCCGCGCTGTGGAGCTTCTGGTGGAGGGCATTGGCGGCCGGGTGGTCGGCATCCGCGACAACAAGATCATCGACGACGATATCGACGAAGCGCTGGCCATGCCGCTCAAGTTCGATTACGACCTCTATAACCAGCATCTGGCCATGAGCAACTACTAATCCCGGAGCAAATATGCCAAAACTTTTAGGAACAAGCACGCTTCTCAGCGTGCTTTTCACAACCCTTTTTGCCGCGTTCTATCGTCTTTTTGGCGCTTCCATCTATCTGACGCTGGCCATTACGTCCGGAACCTTCTGCTATCATCTGCTCATGCGCCTGCTGGTCGGCGCGGCTGTATGCTGCGCAATGCACAACCGCGCAGATTGCCGCAAAAAGTGGTACCGGCCCAGGGCGTTTGAAAGAAAGCTCTATGCCCGGCTGAACGTAAAAAAATGGAAGGCCCATCTGCCCACCTATCAGCCCGAAATTTTCTCTCTGCAAAAGCATACGCCGGCGGAAATCGCCCAGGCAACATGCCAAGCTGAGATCACGCACGAGATCATCGCCGCTCTGAGCTTTCTGCCCTTGCTGATGGCTGTTCCTTTCGGAGATTTTTGGGTGTTCTTCCTGACTTCCCTGGCCGCCGCGGGGTTTGATCTGCTGTTCGTCATCATACAGCGGTATAACCGGCCGCGCATTCTGGCGCTGGCAGAACGGCAGGAAAAAAGCAAATAAAAAGCGCTCTCAGCTTCAAGAGCGCTTTTTTGTTTCATAATTTTTACTGCCGCCCCTATTTGAGCGCGACGTTCTCCTCCCCCACTAAGGCTTTGAGCCGGGCGAGCAGCGGCTCGCTGACGGCGACGTTCAGGGCATCGCCCATGCTATAGACTTTGCCCGTCTTTTGCACGGCCACGCGCACTGGGCTCTCCCCCTGATAGCTCTGGAGCACGGCCTTGATGGCCCGAATCATCTCGAGGTTTTCATCCGGTATGCGAAGATAGAGCTTCTGCGCGGTTTCCTCTGCCTTTTGCACATAGGGGCGAATATCGTCCAGCAAAAGCTCGGGCTCTTCGCCCACGGCGACCTTGGCCTTGATGCGGCAAATCTCATCCGTGCGCAGGTTGGCTTCATTGTTGGCATAGGCGGCCGGAAAGACGGTTACGCCAATGGCGCCCGAGAGATCTTCAAACGTGGCGTTTGCCATCATCTGCCGGGTCTTTTTGGTGGTGCGGGTGCGCAGAGAGGAGAGAATGCCCACAAGCTCCACAGTCCTGCTCTCAAAATAGCGCTGCTTTTCCTCGTCATCTGCGCTGGCCAGAATATCCGCGACGCTGATTTTCTGCTTTGCCAGCATATCCGCATATTTGGCCAGCGGATGCCCGGAAAGATACAGCCCCGCCTTTTCCTTTTCCAGCGTCAGGCGCAGGCGGTCGTCGTATTCGGGGATATCGGGCAGCGGCGTCTTTTGGGGCTTGGTCTCCTCAGAAAATGAAAACAGGCTGATTTGCCCGGTGCTGGCCAGCTTTGCCTCGCTCTGGGCATTTTTATAGATCTTTTCATAGACCATCATCAGCTGACTGCGGCGCGCGCCGGAAAAATCAAACGCGCCCGAAAGGATGAGCGATTCGATCTGCGCCTTGTTGATATGCCCAGCGTTGCGGCGCACGAAGTCCTCGAAATCCTCATAGTCTCCCTTCTTGCGCTCCTCAAACACCAGCTCGATGGAATCGCCGACGCCCGTCAGCGCGGAAAGCCCGAAGCGCACTTTCCCATCCTCGACGGTAAACAGCCGGCCGCTTTTATTGATATCCGGAAGCAGAATTTGGATGCCCGCCCGCTTGAGATAGCTCATATAGTGCGAGAGCTTATCCGAAGAGGAGATAAAGCTATTTAAAAGCGCGGCCATATATTCCGGCTCATAGTAGCACTTCAAATAGGCCGTCTGATATGCCACCACGGCATAGGCGCAGGCGTGGGATTTATTGAAGGCATACTGGGCAAAATCCATCATCTGGTCGAACACATGCTGAGCCACCGCCTCGGGAACGCCCCTTGCGACGGCGCCCTCGATGCCCTCCCCGCCATAGACGAAAATCTTGCGCTCCCGCTCCATGACATCTGCCTTCTTTTTGGCCATGGCCCGGCGCACTTCGTCGCTTCGGGCCAGGGAGTAGCCCGCCATATCCCGCACGATCTCCATGACCTGCTCCTGATAGACCATGCAGCCATAGGTATCCTTCAGAATTTTTTCCAGAATCGGGTGATCGTATTTGACGCGCTCCGGATGATGCTTATATTCGATATAATCGGGTATTTTCGCCATGGGGCCCGGCCGGAACAGCGAGATGCCCACCATGATATCCCCGAGGTTTTCGGGCAGCAGGCGGGTCATCAGGTTGGTCATGCCCTCGCTTTCCAGCTGGAAGATGCCCTCGGTATTGCCCGAAGAGATCATCTCGTAGATTTTGGGATCCGCAAGGTTCAGATGGTCGATATCCACCTCTATTCCCCGCCCAGCCTTGATCATAGAAAGGGTATCCCGGATGACGGTGAGCGTGCGCAGGCCCAGGAAATCCATCTTGAGCAGCCCCAGATCGTTGATGTTGTTCATGTGATACTGGGTTGTGATGCTCTCGTCCTTTTTGTTCAGCGCCAGCGGGGCATATTCCGTAACCGGCTCGCCCGTGATGACGACGGCCGCCGCATGCGTCCCGCTCTGGCGCGGCATCCCCTCGACTTTCATGGCCATATCCAGCCATTCATGCACCTGCGGGTTGTTCTGGTATTCCATGCGCAGCTTATCCGACTGCTCCAACGCCTTTTTGATGGTCATTTTCAGGGCAAAGGGGATGAGCTTGGCGATGCGGTCTGCATCCGTCACCGGGATGCGCATGACTCTGGCGACATCCCGCACCACCTGCTTGGCGCCCAGCGTGCCGAACGTGATGATCTGGGCGACTTTATCCTTGCCGTATTTCTCTGCGACATAGTCGATCACTTCGCCCCGGCGCTCGATGCAGAAATCGATATCAATATCCGGCATGGAGACGCGCTCGGGGTTTAAGAAGCGCTCAAAGAGCAGATTGTATTCCAGGGGATCGATATCCGTGATATGCAGGGCATAGGCGACGATGCTGCCCGCCGCACTGCCCCGGCCCGGGCCCACCACAATCTGGCTTCTCCGGGCAAAATCCATATAATCCCAGACGATGAGAAAATAGTCGCAAAAGCCCATATCCAGGATGGTTTTCAGCTCGTAGCGGGCGCGCTCCTGCAATTCGCTGCTCTGGGCACGCTCCTGCCCATAGCGCTCGCAGAGCCCTTTTTGCACCAGATGCTCCAGATAGCCCTCGTTGGTAAAGCCCTCTGGAACATCAAAGGCAGGCAGGCGGATGCGCCCCATCTCGATCTCCACATCGCATTTCTCCGCGATCTTGGCGGTATTTTCTATCGCTTCGGGAACGTCCAAAAACAGCGCGCTCATCTCCTCGCCGCTCTTGAGATAGAACTCGTCCGTCTCCATCAGGCCGCCCTGTTCCAGCGTCCGCCCCATCTGTAGGCACATCAGAATCTCCTGCGCCCGGGCATCCTCCTTGCGGATATAGTGCGAGTCGTTGGTGATGACCAGCGGAATCCCAAGCTCCTTACCCATGGCGATGAGCATAGGGTTGACCCGCTTCTGCTCGGCCAGGCCGTGATCCTGCAATTCCAGGTAGAAATCCTCTGCAAACATAGCCTTGAGCCGGCCGGCCAGCTCATATGCCTTCTGCTTCTGCCCCGAGAGCAGCAGCTGGGGGATATCCCCGGCGATGCAGGCCGAAAGGCAGATGAGCCCCTCCTTGTGCTTTTCAATGGTCTGGTAATCGATGCGGGGCTTATAGTAGTATCCTTCCACGGATGCGATGGAGCAAAGGCGCATGAGGTTTTTATAGCCCTCGTTATTTTTTGCCAGCAGAATCAGATGCGCATATTCCCGGGCGGCCTGGCTCTTTTCCCGCAGATCCTCGGCCACATACATCTCGCAGCCGATGATGGGCTTAACGCCTTCCTTTTTGCAGGCGGTATAGAAATCCACCACGCCATACATCACGCCGTGATCCGTAATCGCCAGCGCCTTTTGGCCCAGCTCCTTTGCGCGCTTTGGCAGCTCGGAAATTCTCGCCGCTCCATCCAGCAGGCTATATTCACTATGGACATGCAAATGCACAAAATCCGGCATGTTCGACTCCTTCTCTTCGGGGCGGCGCCGCCCCGTCTGTTCGCTTTCCTTTTCCAGCGCAGAAAAACCTTCCGCACTTTCCCCTAAATTATAACACAAAGCTCTTTGCTTTCACCACTTTTTCCTGTATAATAAATGGGAAATCATTTCAAGAGAAATTGGAGAGGAAACCGGAATACTATGAGCTATAAGTTAATCGCCATCGATATCGACGGCACGCTTCTGACATCCGAGAAAAAACTGACCGATCACAGCCTTGCCGTCATGAAGGAGGCAGAGGCCGCTGGGCTGCACTGCGTGCTGGCCACCGGGCGCGTGGCTGCGAACGTCAAGGAAATCTATGGGCCGCTGGGGCTCAAATCCCCCTGCATTTGCAGCGGCGGCGCACAGGTGGTGGACGGCAATTTCAACATGATCCACACCTGCTATATCCCAAACGAGATCGTCAAGGAAGTTCTGAATTTTGCAAAAGAGAAAGATGTGCACGTTCAGATCTTCAAAGACGAGAATTTCTATTTTGAAAAATACAGCAAATGGGTAGATATCTACAACGAGATCAGCGGGCTGACCCCGGTAGAGACGCCCAATCTGCACGAGATTCCCGTAGCTGAACTGAACACGCCAAAAGTGCTCATTCTGGCAGAGCCGGATCGCCTGCTGGAAGTGCAGGCAGAGGCCTTGGAGCGCTTCCCCATGCTCAATATCGGGCGCTCCCGCCCCACGTTCCTGGAGATGAACAACCCCGAGGGCAACAAGGGCAATGCGCTCAAAGCCCTGGAGAAAATGCTCGGCCTGAAAAGGGAAGAGCTCATCGCCATCGGCGATAACCAGATCGACGAGAGCATGATCATCTATGCAGGCCTGGGCGTCGCCATCGGCAACGCGCTGGATGAGATCAAAGAAGTTTCCGACTACATCGCGCCGGATAACGACCACGAAGGCGTGGCGCATGTCATCGAAAAATTCATGCTTGGCCGCGAGCCCAAGGAGTTCTAATCCTCCGGCTTGCGCCAAACCCCAGGCATCTTTGGAAAAACTGGCAAAAAAACGCATGAGCAAAGCGCCCTGCTTTTGTTCCCATTGCAAACGGGCTGCTGCCCCATTTTCATGAAACGAGGATGTAAAACCATGAAACGTTCCATTCGATTGAGCAAATTTGTCAGCGAGCTGGAGCTCACTTCGCTCTACAAAGGGGAAAAGACTTCCTTCACAGTCGATACCAGTGAGCTCAACCGCCCTGGTTTGCAGCTTTCCGGCTTTTTTGAGCATTTCTCTTCCGAGCGCATTCAGCTGTTTGGCATGGGCGAGATGACCTATCTCTCCACGCTCCCGCCGGAAGTTGCCGGCGAGCGGCTGGAACGCATGTTGGCCTACGATATTCCGGCCATCATCATCTCCCGGAATTTGCAGCCCTCGGAGGATTTTATCCGCCTTGCAAACGAGCACGATATTCCGCTGCTGCTTTCGGATAAGCCGACTTCCAAAATCTCCCACGACGCCATCCTGTTTTTGGATAACGAGCTGGCACCCAGTATTGCGCGGCATGGCGGGCTGATGGATATTTACGGCGTCGGCGTGTTCATCACGGGTGAATCCGGCGTAGGCAAGAGCGAGGCGGCGCTGGAACTGGTCAAGCGCGGGCACCGCCTGGTCGCAGACGACGTGGTCGAAATCCGCAAAATTTCGGATACCACGCTGGTCGGCCGCTCTCCGGATGTCATCCGGCATTTGATGGAAATCCGCGGACTAGGGCTGGTGGACGTCTCCGTGCTGTATGGCATGGGCGCCGTCATGGTGGATAAGACCATCACGCTCTGCGTGCACCTGGAGCTGGGCGACGTGCAGGATATCGATCGCCTGGGCATTGCGGAGGATCACGTGCGGCTGCTGGGCATCGATGTGCCCAAGATCACCATTCCCGTCCGCCCGGGCAGGAATATCGCCATCATCATGGAAGTTGCGGCCATGAACTTCCGGCTCAAATCCCTGGGGCACAACCCAGCCGATATGCTGGATCAGAAGATGCTGGCCTTGCTTGGCTAGAAATACCGCTTAAAATGGGCCGGGGCTCTTGCTTCTGCCCTTTTTTCATCTCTTCCGAAAAGGAGGCCATCTGCCATGTCGTTTTCCTCTCAGATTAAAGCAGAGCTTTGCCGCCAGGGTCAAAAAGACGATGCCTGCGCTCTGGCAGAGCTCGCGGGCATTCTGCACACCGGCGGCATCTTAAGCTTTGGCTCGGGCAAGCCCGCGCTTTTGCTCAATACCGAGCACAGCGATATCGTTACCCGGATTTTCGCTCTGGCCAAGCGCTGTTTTTCCATCGACTGCGAGCTGAGCCGCAAGCAGGGGCTGAAAAAAGCCGAGACCTACTGCATCCGGCTTTGCCTTCCCCATTTCCCCGACGCGCTGGAGGCGCTGGCGCTCTCGCTCTCCCTAGGCATTGGCCCGGATGAGGCCCGCTTTGCCGCGCTTTGTGCACCTGCCGGATGCCAGGAGGCCTTTCTTCGTGGCGCATTTTTGGGAGGCGGCAGTATGAGCGATCCAAAGAAGGCCTACCATCTGGAATTCGTCTCCGGGAGCGCGGCTGTGGCCGAGGAGATCCGCCGGCTGCTCTGCGGCCTGGGCCTTGGGGCAGGCGCAATGCCCCGCCGGGAAAACCATATGGCCTATATCAAGGGCATCGAGGATATCATCACGCTTCTGACGCTTCTGGGCGCTCATTCCGCTGTGCTGGAGCTGGAAAATATCCGCATTCTCAAGGGCATCCGCAACAACGTCAACCGGCAGATCAACTGCGAAAACGCCAACATCGATAAAACCGTGCGCTCTGCCCTGGCGCAGGTCGAGAATATCCGGCTCATCGAAGCCAGCATCGGCCTGGCGTCTCTGCCCAGCGGGCTGCAGGAGACGGCCGAGCTGCGCCTGCAAAACCCAGAGGCATCCCTTTCCGAGCTGGCTGCGCTTTCCGGGGAAGGTTCGCGCTCGCGCATCAACCACAGGCTGCGCCGTCTCTCGGAAATCGCACAGGAACTGCGTGAAAAAGGAAAAATTCCGCCGGCACTTCTGTAAATTTGCATAAAAAAAGAGGATTTCCGCCCGCGGCATGGAATCCTTATAAGAGAGAGTTTTCATCGCATCTTATCATACCCAAAACATCACAACGGGAGGCAAGACAATGCTATATAAGGAAATTACCATCAAAAATGAGCTTGGGCTGAAATCCAGCGTTGCCGCAAGATTCGTGCAGACGGCCGGGCAGTTCAAATCCCAAATCCTCATCGAATCTGAAAACAAGAAGATCAACGCCAAGAGCATTATGGGCGTATTGCTTCTGGGCATAAAGCAGGGAGAATCCATCTATGTTCTGGCCAACGGCGTAGATGAAAAAGAGGCTCTGGATGCTCTGGAAGAGCTGGCCAGCAAGGAAAGCTTCGAAGATTAAGGCAGGAATTCTGCCGGCAGAAAGTGGAATTGCGACAGGCAGTTCCACTTTTTTTATTTTGCCAAGCAAAAGGAGAGAAAAATGGAATTTACAGAGTTATACGAGATTGCCAAAAACACGCTGAACCCGCGTCAGCTGACAGAAGATTCCTCTGCCGGCGGCGTCGCCGCGGCGCTGATGACGGACAAAGGGAACATTTATTGCGGCGTTTGCATCGACGTCCCCTGCTCCATGGGCTTTTGCGCAGAGCACGCCGCCATTGCCGCTATGGTAACGGCCGGAGAAAACCGCATCGAGAAGCTGGTCGCCGTCTATCAGGATGGTTCCATCGTCCCTCCCTGCGGACGCTGTCGGGAGTTCGTCTGCCAGCTGCACCCGGAAAACTATCTCTGCCAGGTTCAGCTGGCGGATCGGGTCGCGCGCATGGAAGAGCTGCTGCCAGATTGCTGGTGAGGCGCATAAAAAGAGAGCATCTGCCCAGGGCGGATGCTCTCTTTTGGTTTGCACTCTATAATTCGGCCCACATGGTCTGCACCACCGGGCGGAACCCCTCCCGCTCATAGAGGTGGTTTGCAACCTCGTTTTTGCAGAGAGAATCCAGCTTCATGCGGAAAATGCCCCGCTCCCTGGCCCAGTTTTTGCAGGCCTCCAGCAGTGCGCTTCCAATCCCCATGCCTCTGCTTTCCGGCAGCAAAACCAGGTCGCTCAGATAGGCAAATTTGCCAGGCACCAGGTAGTTTTCCTCCGGCTTTGGCTCGCACTGCCAAACGCAGGCAAAGCCCACAATCTTCCCTGCCGTCTCTGCCAGAAAAATATCCTTGGTCTCCTCCAAAACTGCCTGGCGCATGGGCGCCTCTTTCTGCTCGGCAACAGCAAAATACCCCGGCTCCAATGCCGACATATCCAGCGAAAGCTGATAGCCCATGCGGCAAATTTCCTTCAAATCTTCCAGGCCCGCTTTTCTAATCTCCATCTTGCTCCTCCCCTGCTCAATGCTCAAAACTCCGAGAGATACGCCTCATGCGTCTCATACGTCTTCAAAATATCCTCTGCGATCTCTCGCTGAGAGAGCCGCATATCCATGGCCCGCTTTTGAATATAGCGGTGCGCCCGCTCCTCATCCATGCCCAAAACCGCCACCAGGCAGCATTTTGCCCGATCTAGGATCTTAAAATCTTCCAGGCGCTGGCGCAGCTGCTCGTTTTGCTTTTGCAGCGCGGTAAATTTCCGGGAAATGCTGAGCGCCATGCGGATTCCCATGGCCAGCTCCTTGCTGGAAAGCGGCGCGCAGAGCACCACACAGCGCGCTGTTAAAAGCTGCCGCTCTGCCCGCGGCGCCTCCGCCCGGGTAGTCAGCAGTGCGCTGGCAATGCCCCTCTCTCCCAGGCTTTTCAAAAAGAGCATCTGCGCATCCGTGCACCGCCCGCTCACAAGCAGCACAAACCCCGCCCCTTCCAGGCTCTCCTGAGCCGAGGCGATGGTTCTGGCCTGCTTTGCCTCTCCTGCGCCGGCAGCAGAGAGTGCCGCATCTATGGTGTTTTGAAGCTCGCCGGGAGCGGCGATGACTAGGCTTTTCATATTCGCATTCTATCCCACCTCTCCCTGCTTTGTCAACCGCCGTGCAAACTAATAAACCGCGCTGGCCGCGAATATAGTGAATAAGAAACCTATCTGGGAGGCGCGGCCTTGAAAAAGTTCTTTTCTCTTGTCGTATGTATTTTGAGCATCGCATTTTTGCTGATGGCCCCGGCTTTTATCGCCGGCGGCATCCATAAGAACGTCTATACCCTGCGGGCGGAGAAGCTGGCCAATCAATATACCGGCTCTTTGCAGATTTGGCACATCGTCTCGTTTAAGACGGGCGGGGAAAGCGGCGTCTCCTATCTCAAAAGCCGGGCAGCCGAGTTTGAGAAAAACAATCCCTACGTTTTTATCGACGTCGTCGGCATGACGCCGGAGGAGGCAGAGCAGCGCCTGGCGGCTGGGGAGCGGCCGGATATTTTTTCCTTTCCCCTGGGCTTTCCGTTGGAGCATCTGCTGGCCGAGCTTAAGGAGCCGGAAGAGGCGCTGCTCCCTTCTCTCTGTGAAACCGGAAAAAAGGGAGATCAGTTCCTGGCCTATCCCTATATGATGGGGTTTTATACCATCACCGTCAACCAGGAGATCTATTTCTCCTCCGGCGCTTCCCTGCCCATCGGCACGGGCCTGCCTCGGGCGAATTTCAATTATCTGGTCTACCATGCCGAGCAAAACTGGAAGGCGGAAGATGCCAAGGCCTTGAGCCTTTGCAATACCTATGCTCTTTCTCCGCTCAAGACGCTGGAGCATTTTCGGGAAGAGGGGGAAAATAACTTCCTCATCGGCGGGCCTCCGGCGGATTATGCGCCCGATCCCGCCGCTTTTGCCGCCGATGGGACGGATCGCTTTCTCAAGGGCAAGGCGGCGCTTCTGCTGGCGCCGGCATCGGATTATGAAAAGCTGCTGCTGGATCAGCGGGCCAACTCCCTCAGCCTCACGGCTCTGACCTTTTCCGATTATACGGATCTCGTGCAGTTTGTGGGCGTCTGCCAGACGCAGGATTCCGCCAAGCAGGCCATGTGCCAGAATTTCGCCGCTTCCCTGCTTAGGCGCAAGGCGCAGAAAGGGCTGGAAAACCTGAAAATGCTGCCCGCCGTGCAGCTGGAGGGCGTCTACGAAGGGCAGACGCTTTATCTGGAGGAATACGAGCGGCTAGCCACCTCTGCCGTCATCCCAGAAGCCTTTGAATAGAGCGCTCCCGGCGGCAAAATTTCGCCTGGGCGCTTGTTGTCTGGAAAGGATTCGTGTAAAATAGAGGTATGAAAAAAGAGCAGCTTCAAACACTAATGGAATGGATGAACCGGCAGGGCATCCCCTATCTTACTGACGCTCCCATGCGGGATTACACGACGTTTCGCGCGGGCGGGCCGGCAGATCTGCTCATCAGCCCCAAAAGCGCAGAACAAATCCGCGCGGTTTTGCAGATGTGCCGTCAGCTGGAAGTTCCCGTGACACTGCTGGGCAATGGCAGCAACGTGCTGGTTCGGGACGGCGGCATCCGCGGGGTGGTGCTGCGCCTTGGTTCAGAATTTTCTCAAATTCAAATAGAGGGCAGCATGGTGATTGCCCAGGCAGGGGCCAAGCTCGCCGCTGTCGTCAGCGCCGCGTTAAGCGCCGGGCTGGTGGGCATGGAGTTTGCCGGGGGCATTCCGGGCAGCGTGGGCGGCGGGATCTATATGAATGCCGGCGCTTATGGCGGAGAGCTCAGCCAGGTACTGCACAGCGCGCTCGTGCTCACGGCGGATTTGGAGATGGTGCAAATGCCCAACGAGGCGCTCTCGCTCTCCTATCGGCACAGCGCTTTGATGGAAAACGGCGCCCTGGTTTTGGAGGGGCATTTTTGCCTGGAGCCAGGCGATACCGCCGCCGCCCGCGAACATCTGCGCGAACTCGCCGTCCGCCGCCGGGAAAAACAGCCTCTGGATCTGCCCAGCGCAGGCAGCACGTTTAAGCGCCCGGCCGGGCATTATGCCGGCGCGCTCATCGAGGCTGCCGGGCTCAAGGGCTTCTCCATCGGCGGAGCGCAGGTCTCGGAAAAACATGCGGGGTTTGTCGTCAACCGGGGCGGCAGTGCGGCGGATATTTTGGTGCTCATCCGCCATGTGCAGGAGCGCGTCTCTGCTCAAAGCGGCATCTGGCTGGAGCCGGAAGTTCTGATTTTGGGCGAGGATTAGCCCCGCGAGCAGAAGAAAGGAACAGCTATGAGATTCACGATCATCACCGGGCTCTCGGGCGCAGGGCGCTCCTCTGCCCTCAAGACATTCGAAGATATGGGCTATTTCTGCGCAGACAATATTCCGCCGGCGCTCATCCCTGCGTTTGCCCGGCTTTGCCTGGCGCGCTCTGTGGATGCGCCCAAAAACGTCGCAGTTGTGGCGGATATGCGCATGGGCGATATGTTCGATACCATCTACGCCGCCATCGACGAGCTGAAGAAAATGGATCTGGAGCTGGATATCCTGTTTTTGGATGCCTCGGATGCGGCGCTGGTCGGCCGGTTCAACCAGACCAGGCGCGTGCACCCCGTCTCGGGCAGCGGCAATGTGCTTTCCGGCATCTTCGTCGAGCGGGACAAGCTCCAGCGCATCAAGGATATGGCCAACACAGTGCTGGATACCACGACCTACAACGCTCGCAAGCTGGCAGATGTTTTGGAGCAGAAGTATAGCCAGAGCTTTGACAGCCGCCTTCCCGTCTCCGTGGTCACCTTCGGCTATAAGCGGGGCATCCCCATCGACGCAGACCTGGTTTTCGACATGCGCTTTCTGCCAAACCCGTTCTATATCGAGCGGCTCCGGCGCTCTTCCGGCCTGGAAAAGGATGTGAGCAGCTACGTTCTCTCCTTCCCGGAGGCCGAATACTTTTTGAAAACCACCATTGATCTCGTAACGCACCTGCTGCCACACTATCTCGAGCAGGACAAGCGGCAGCTCACCATCGGTATCGGCTGCACAGGCGGGATGCACCGCAGCGTCGCCATCGGCCAGGAGCTCTATCAGCGCCTGGAACAGCTCGGGCATAAAGTCTTTATCGAGCATCGGGATATGAATCTGGAACGGGATGCCATCAAAAAGCGCTTCCACGCTCCCAATGCCCAGTAGCCGTATAGAAAAAGAGCGCCCCAAGGCGCTCTTTTTTGCGTTTTCTTATTCCTGCACGCGCTTCTTTTTGGTATACCGCTCTTCCTCGCTGAAAATACAGCCGCAGTATTTTTGCATATAGAGCTCCAGCTCCCGCGCCCGCTGCTGGCCTTCCTTGAAATATGGGCGGAAATCCCTGTAGAGGAAGGAGACGCCATATTCCTGCGCGGCCCGCTCCCCCGTCTGCCGCAGCAGCTCATGGTTCTGATAGGGGCTGATGAGCAGCGTCGTGGAGAAGGAAGAGATGCCGTGCTCCGCCGCGTATTTTGCCGCGGCAAACAGGCGGGATTCATAGCAGTAGGCACAGCGGTCGTCGAAATCCGGGTATATCGCCGTCAAAAACTCCCGCAAGCCATACTCCCCTTGCAAAACCAGCCGCAAATCAATGCTCCGGGCATATTCCACCAGCGCATTCTTCCGATTCTTATACTCCTTTTTTGGGTGGATATTGGGGTTAAACCAATATCCCACCGGCTCTATTCCCTCGCCGCGCAGAGCATCGATGCACATGATCGAGCAGGGCGCGCAGCAGATATGCAAAAGCGTGTGTTCCATGCGATTCTCCCTTAAAATTCAAATGCCTTGCCGCCGCCCTCATAGAAGGTGTACGGCGCGTTTTTTTGCTGTGTCCTAAGCGATGCCTCCAGCAGGAAGGCGTAGACGGGCGCCAGCATCTCATAGCCCTGGCGGACGGTTTCGGCCAGATTCTGCGAAAACAGCAGGCCGAAATCTGTGCTCTCCGCCGTTACGCTGAGATTGCGCCGGTTCAGCCACTCCTGCCGCTCGGGCGGCTCGCTCCCATAGCGCGGGCGCCTCAGCTTTTCGCCGTGCAACTCGAACAGCTTTTGTCCGTCAAATGCCTCCAGCGCCTTTTCCGCCAAAGGCTCCCGCTCCAAAATCATCTGCCGCACGCTCTCCATAAACCCGGGCACCGCCTTATAGAACCCGCATCCATAGGAAAACCCGTCCGGGCTCAATTCAAAATACAGCCCCGGCCAGCCCGGCTCGTGCATACGGAACCGCCGGAAGATAACCCACATATTCTCCCGGTATAGGGATTTATCGTGGGAATAGCGGGTGTCCCGCCAGATGCGGCTGATGGTTTTATCCACCCGGGGCAGCGCGACAATCTGGCTGTCGATCTCCAGCGCCTGGGGCGCCAGATAGCTCACCAGCTGGCAAAACGGCTCTATGACATAGGCGCGGTATTCCGCGTTGTGCGCATGAAACCACTCCCGGCTGTTGCGGCGCCGGTTTTCAGATAGAAAATTCAGGGTCTCTTGGCTAAACATTCTCTCTTCTCCTTTGCAGAACTCCCTGCGCTTATGTTTCTCCCTCCACTGCCGGCGCGAAATACTTCACGATCTCCCGAGCCGTGGAAATATCCACACCGGGCACGGCGGCCAGCTCGTCCACCGTCGCCCGCTTGATGCCCTCCAGATCGCCGAATGCCCCAATCAGCGCCTGCTTGCGCTTTGGGCCGATGCCCCGGATGCGATCCAGCTCAGAGGCCAGCGTGCGGCCCTCCCGCAGAGAGCGGTGGTAGGTGATGGCGAAGCGGTGCGCCTCATCCCGGATGGCGGTAATCAGCCCCAGCACCGGGGAGTTTTTGTCAAACACGATGGGCTCGGGATCACCGGGCAAAAAGAGCTCCTCCTCCCGCTTGGCCAGGCCGGCCAGCCGGATGGTATCCTCCAGCCCCAGGCTCTCCACCACCTCCACCGCCGAGGAGAGCTGCCCCTTGCCGCCGTCCACGATGATCAGATCCGGCACGGCCCCAAAGCCGTGCTCCTTATCTTCCGAGCGGAAGCCCTCCATCAGGCGGCGGGTGAGCACTTCGGCCATGGAGGCGAAGTCGTTCGCGCCCTGGACAGTTTTGATGCGGAAGCGGCGGTATTCCTTCTTATCCGGCTTGCCGTCGATAAACACCACCATCGAGCCGACGGAATCCGTCCCCTGGGTGTTGGAAATATCGTAGCACTCCAGCCGGCGCACATACCCGATGCCCAGCGCCTGCCCCAGCTCTGTGGCCGCACCGATGCTGCGCTCATAGGCCCGGCGCTCGGCCTGCTCCTTGCGCTTGATGGCCTCCTCGGCATTATGCCGCGCCATATCCAGCAGCCGCTTATGGTCCCCCCTCTGGGGAACCAGCAGCTCTACCTTGCGCCCGGCGATATCCGCCATCCATTCGGCCAGCAGTTCGCTGTCTTCGGGCAGGGCGCTCAAATAAACCTTGGGCGCCACCGTGTGCTTTTCCATATAAAACTGCTTTAAAACGCTCTCGAGAATCTCGGCCTCATCGCCCGGCTCATCCAGAAAGAAGCGCTGTGCGCCCGAGAGCTTTCCCTTGCGCACGAAAAACGCCTGCACCGCCGCCGTCTTTTCTCCCATGGCTACGGCGAAGATATCCTTATCGTTGAGATCCGGGAAGCCTGCTTTCTGCCGCTCGGTAATGCGTGCCAAAATTTTCAGCTTATCCCGGCAGGCCGCGGCTTTTTCAAAATCTAGCGCTTCGGATGCCGCATACATCTCTTCTTTGAGCTGTTTTTCCACCGGCCGGTATTTGCCCGAGAGAAATTCGATGACTTCATCCACAATTTTGCGGTATTCCTCCGGGGAAATTTTGCCGGCGCAGGGCGCGAAACAGCGGCCCATCTGATAGTTGAGGCAGGGGCGCTCTTTTCTGCTCCCGGCGGTGATCTCCTTTTTACAGCTTCTGAGCGGGAACAGCTTATGCACGCCGTCCAGCACTTCCCGCACAGAAAACGCCTCCAGATACGGCCCGAAGTATTTTGCACCATCCCGGGAGACCTTGCGCACGATCTCGACTCTTGGGTAGTCTTTTTTGAGGTCGATGCGGACGTATGGGTAGTGCTTATCGTCCCGGAGCAGGATATTATAGTGCGGCTGGTATTCTTTGATGAGGTTGCACTCCAGGATGAGCGCTTCCTTCTCGCTGTCTGTGATGATATATTCAAAGTCCGCGATTTTATTGACCATGGCGTTGGTCTTGGAATTTTTGACGGCATTGGCGCCAAAATACTGGCTGACGCGGTTCTTCAGCACTTTTGCCTTGCCAACGTAGATGACCTCGCCCTTTTCATCGCGCATGAGATACACGCCGGGCTTTCTGGGCAACGTTTTAATTTTTTCTTCCAGCACGTCATTCAGCAGGCGCATATGCTCACCTTCTCTCTCATTTCTGTTTCTTATTATAGCACAGCCGGGCAAGGGGAAAAAGGGCTTAGGGTAGGTTAACATGAGGGGCAAAGCCCCTCATACTCCCTTTTTTTCTTCATGCTCTTGAAGTTGCATATCATCT
>CAMSSU010000012.1 GCA_947063485.1 uncultured Clostridia bacterium
AGCCAAACAGATGAGAAGCAGCAGTTCTACCGCATAGATTTGGATGGGAAGAACCGGGAGATGATCTCTTCGGATTCGGCCATCGGCATCTGCACTGCGGGGGACTACATCTATTTCCAGAATGGATACAAGAAGCAGGAGCTTTACCGCGTCTCCAAAGACAATAAGGTTTATGAGAACGCGACAGAGGTTTTGCAGCTGAATAGAAAGTAAGAGGCTAAAAAAGCCGGCCTAATGGCCGGCTTTTTTATTTCTGGAAAGAAAGCTGCGCTTGGGAGGGGGAATGAACTATTTCTCTGAAGCGGCAAAGCAGAAAATCATACTAAGGGCGGAAAACTACGCAGCTTTATTAGACCTTGCTGCAAAGGCAAAGCTTTTGAGAAAGGCTGTGCTCTTCTGCGCGGCCAAACAGAGGCGGCGCAGAAGAGCGGGGCGTTACTTGCAGTACTTATCCATGCCGGGCTTTAGCAAAAGCACCAGCTGTTCAAAAAGACGAAGGACAAGCGTGCGGTGTTCTGGCTCCAGATGCTGCAAAATATCCAGTGCGTTCAGGATAAAGTTTGCCGCGAGCATCTCGGAAGGATCTTCGCAAGCCGCCAGCAGAAGGGCAGGCGTAGTATGAAATGCGGCGGCAAGGCGCTCGATGGTTTCAAGCGTGGGATTTGCACGGGCATTCTCAATATCGCTCAGAACAGTTTTGCTCATATTGATCTCGTCTGCAAAATCGAACTGAGAGAGCTTGCTTAGATTGCGGAGCCGTTTTGTGTTTTCTGCTAAGATTTGCTTTGTGTTCATATTTTCCTCCATGATTTTCCAGTTTAGGGAAAATAAGAAATTTCACAAATTGCTATGACGAAAGCATCATACCAATATAACGTGCTATGCTCCTAAAAATGCCCTAAAACCGCCTGAAACAGCGGATGAATTTTTTCTCGCATCACAAATGCAATGATGCAAAAAGCAGGATACACGATGAGGTGATCCTGCTTTTTTGAGAAAAGGGAAATGCTACTGCTGCTCGCCTTTGGGAGCACTTTCGGGATGTGCGCCGGGCTCTTCTTTGGCAGGAAGAGCGGCCTTTTTGCCCGTGGAATTGACGAAATAGATGCCGAGGCAGACGCAGAGCAGAGCCAAGGCGTTATTCCAGGTGAGAAAAGTTTCGCGCAGGAAGATGCCGGAGAGCACCGTCCCGAAAATGGGAGTGAGAAAGCTGTAGATGGAGACTTTGCCGGCCGGATTGTCCCGCAGTAAAAACAGCCAGAGCGTGAACGCGGCGGCAGAGATAAAGGCGGAATAGAGCAGAATGAGGATGCCCGAAGGCGTCACCTGCGGCAAAGCTCCTCCGCCAAGATAGCCCACGAGCAGAAGCAGCAGCCCGCCCGCAAGCAGTTGCCAACCCGTGAGTGAGACGGAATCGGCATCTGCCGGGATGCGTTTGCTGATGATGCTGCCGATGGCAAAGAACAGGGCGGAGAGCACCAGGAAGCCATCGCCCAGCAGGGAGAAGGAGAGCTCCAGGCTGCCCGAAGAGAGATTAACCAGCATGACGCCGGCGAACCCGACGATACAGCCCAGCAGTTTTTTTGGCGTGATTTTTTCGCCTTTGCAGAAGAAATGCGCCAGCAGGACCACGAAGATGACGTTGGTCGAGCTTAGGATTGCGCCTTTGACGCCAGTGGTATTGGCCAGGCCAATATAGTAGAAGATATATTGCAGGAAAGTCTGCACGCCGGCCAGCGAAACCATGCAGGGAAGCGCATTTTTCTTTGGGAACAGGAGTTTTTTATTTAGGACGATAGAGATGAGCAGCGTCATTACTCCGGCGATAGAGAAGCGGTATCCCGCGAAAACCAGCTTGGAGAAAGCGCCGCTTTGCTCCATATCGAAGAGCTGATATCCGATTTTGACGCTGGGGAACGCGCTGCCCCAAAGCAGCGTGCAGATGACGGCGCAAAGAATGATATTGCGCTTTTTGGTAAAAAATGTGCCTGGTGCCTGATTTTGCATGATGATCCTCTCTTTCCAATTTCCGTACAAATCTTGACAGATTTTATGATAACATAATTTGAAAAAGAGCGGGCTGATTTTTGCGAAAAAAAGCAAAAAACAAAAGAGTTTGGCTTTGCGACGCTTTTTTGTGAAAAAGCATTGCAAAGAAAAGGGGAAATATGGTATAATTGCCCCAATAACGCACTCATGCAGAGCGTTTTTCGTGTGCCTACGGGTGGGAAGGCGCGAAGAGGCATGGGGTGGGAAAACACAAGGAGGACAGAAAATGTCAGTTATTTCTATGAAACAGCTACTCGAAGCAGGCGTGCACTTTGGCCACCAGACCAGAAGATGGAATCCCAAGATGAAGAAATATATCTTCACCGAGCGCAACGGGATTTACATCATCGATCTGCAGAGAACCGTAAAGAAAGCCGAAGAAGCCTATATGTTCGTCCGCGAAATCGCAGAAGCCGGCAAGCCGATTCTGTTCGTCGGCACGAAGAAGCAGGCGCAGGAATCCGTGGAATTTGAGGCAAAGCGCTGCGGGCAGTATTATGTCGTCAACCGTTGGCTGGGCGGTATGCTCACCAACTTCAAAACGATCAAAACCAGAATCAACCGCCTGGAAGAGATTGAGCGCCTGGAAGAGACGGGCGAGATCAACCTGCATCCTAAGAAGGAAATTCTCGGCATGATGCACGAGAAGGAGAAGCTCGAGGCGAACCTGGGCGGTATCCGCAACCTTTCCGAGATGCCGGGCGCGCTGTTCATCGTCGATCCGAGAAAAGAGCACATCGCTGTTGCAGAAGCCCGCGCACTGGGCATTCCGATTGTGGCTATCGTCGATACCAACTGCGACCCGGACGAGATTGATTACCCCATCCCGGGCAACGACGACGCTATCCGCGCCGTGAAGCTGATTGTCTCCAAGATGGCAGACGCCGTTCTGGAAGGCCGTCAGGGCGAGCAGATGGAAGACGTTGAGGCTCCGCAGGCTGAGATGAGCGAAGAGGAGCAGGAAGCTGCTGCCATCGAAGAGATCGCAGAGGAAGTTGCGGCTGAAGTGCAGGCTGCGGCAGAGCAGGAATAAGTGAGGAGGAATACCATGGGTATTACTGCAAGTGAGGTAAAAGAGCTGCGCGAGAAGACTGGCGCAGGCATGATGGATTGCAAGAAAGTGCTGACTGAAGCAAACGGCGATATGGAGAAGGCGATTGAGCTGCTGCGCGAAAAGGGCCTGGCGGCTGCCGTCAAGAAATCCAGCCGCATCGCAGCGGAAGGCGTTGTTGATTCCTATATTCATATGGGCGGAAAAATCGGCGTTTTGCTGGAAGTAAACTGCGAGACCGACTTTGTCGCCAAGACGGACGAATTCAAGGCGCTGGTCAAGGATATTGCGATGCAGATCGCTGCCGCAAACCCCAAATATCTGCGCAAAGAGGACGTGGATACCGCAGAGCTGGATAAGGAGAAGGAGATTCTCCGCGTGCAGGCGCTCAACGAGGGCAAGCCGGAGAAGATCGTCGATAAGATGGTCGAGGGCAGAATTCAGAAATATTTTAAGGAAGTCTGCCTGCTGGAGCAGCCGTTCGTTAAGGATCCCGATAAATCCGTTCAGGATCTCGTAACCGAGAAGATCGCCAAGATCGGCGAGAACATTTCGGTTCGCCGCTTCGTCCGCTATGAGATGGGCGAGGGCCTCGAGAAGAGACAGGATAATTTCGTGGAAGAAGTTATGGCTCAGACGGGAAATAAGTAAAAAAACCAAGAAGAGAACACGGCTTCGTGTTCTCTTTTTTTATAGGAGGAAGAGAGCAGATGGAGGCAAAGTACAAAAGAGTCATTCTGAAGATCAGCGGAGAGGCGCTTTCCAGCCCGGGAGAGAATATCGATTTTGATATTGTGGGCATCGTCGCCAAGCAGGTAGCGGAAATTTCGGATATGGGCGTGGAAGTCTGCATTATTGTGGGCGGGGGCAATATCTGGCGCGGCCGCCAGGGCAAGCACATGGACAGAGTTACGGCGGATCACATGGGCATGCTGGCGACGGTCATCAACTCGCTGGCCATTCAGGATGCGCTGGAGGCGATGGGCAAGCAGGTGCGCCTGCAGACGGCCATTGAGATGATCAAAATTGCGGAGCCGTTTATCCGCAGAAAGGCCGTTCGGCATTTGGAGAAGGGCAGAATCGTCATCTTTGCCTGCGGCACGGGCAACCCCTATTTCACGACGGATACGGCCACGGCGCTGCGCGCGGCGGAGATGGAAGCGGATCTCATCCTGCTGGCCAAAAACGTGGACGGCGTTTACGACAGCGACCCCAAAAAGAACCCGGATGCCAAGAAGTTTGACGAGATTTCCTATCTGGAAGTCATCTCCCGCGGGCTTCAGGCCATGGATACCACGGCTGTTACCCTCTGCATGGAAAACAACATCCCCATTCTGGCATTTGGCCTCAGCGAAAAAGAGAGCATCAAGCGCGCAGTTTTGGGCGAAAAAATGGGCACACTAATCCGGTAGAGAAAAAAGGATTGTCAAAAGCCGGGGCATCAAGTAAAATAAGGCTAAGCAAGCATAGATAGCGAGGAGGAAAAGACATGGCAAATCATGAAGCGATTGATAAGGCGCAGGGCAAGATGGAAAAGACGATTGAGGCGCTGAAGAACGAATTTGTCAGCATTCGCGCAGGCCGGGCGAATGCGCAGCTTTTAAACAGAATTTCAGTCGATTATTATGGCACGCCCACGCCCATTCCCCAGGTTGGCAACGTGGCGACGCCCGAGCCGCGTATGCTCACCATTTCCCTTTGGGACAACAGCATGATGAAGGAAGTGGAGAAGGCGATCATCGCATCGGATCTTGGCATTACGCCTACGAACGACGGCAAGATCATCCGCCTGGTTTTCCCGGAGCCCACGGCCGAGCGCAGAAAAGAGCTGGTGAAAGTCGCGAAGAAAGTGGCGGAGGAATATAAACAGATTGTCCGCGCGCACAGAAGAGACGCCATCGAGGCGCTGCGCAAGGATAAGAAAGAGGGCAACCTGACGGAGGACGATCTCGCTTCGCTGGAAAAAGACGTTCAGGCTTTGACGGACAAATACGGCAAGAAGGTTGACGAGCTTTTGAAGGAAAAAGAAAACGAAATCATGGAGATTTAGTTTTGGAAACATCCCTGGATTTGCTGGGTTTGCCGCTGGCCCAGGCAGAGGAAATCGTCTCTGGCCTGGGCAAACGCGTCAAAACAGTGCAATATGAATCAAAACGAGGGCTGGAAGGCGCTGATGACTGGAGGGTGCTCCGCTGCCGCGAGCGGGATGGAGAAGTGGAACTGGTCGTCAGCGCATTTTTGACGCAGCTCTAGGAAGGCTTATGGTAAAACAAGAGTTACTGGAGAAATATGGCCTATGCCGGGAGAGCATTCCCGGGCATGTCGCCATTATCATGGATGGAAACGGCAGATGGGCCAAGGCGCGGCATATGCCGCGGACATACGGGCACAAGAAGGGCGCAGAGCGCGTCAAGGAGATCGTGCGGCTGAGCTCGGATTTGGGCGTTAACACGTTGACGCTCTATGCTTTTTCCACCGAGAACTGGAAGCGGCCCAAAGAAGAGGTTGGCCTGCTCATGGGGTTGATTATCGAATATCTGCGCAAAGAGCTTCGGGAGCTATGGGAGGAGAACGTCCGTTTCTACTCGATTGGCGATCGGCAGACGCTGCCGAGTGAGGTGCGGGCGGTGATCGAGGAGTCCGAGACTGAGACAAAAGAGAATACAGGGCTGAACCTGGTCGTCGCCATCAATTATGGCGGGCAGGATGAGCTGGTGCAGGCGGCAAAGCGGCTGGCAGAGGATTTTAAGGCCGGCAAAACCGAGCTGAATCAGCAGGCTTTTGAGGATAGATTTTATACGGCGGGGCTGCCGGCGGTGGATTACGTCATCCGCACCAGCGGCGAATTGCGCATGAGCAATTTCCTGCCCTATCAGGCGGCATATGCCGAGCTTTGCTTTACGCAGACGCTTTGGCCGGATTTTGATGCGGAAAAATATGTGCAGGCGCTGCGGGAATACGCCGGGAGAAACCGGCGGTTTGGAGGAATCTGATGTTTATCACAAGGACGATCGTCGGCCTTTTGGCGGCGGGGCTGCTGCTGGGCATTGTGCTGCTGCACGGCGTTTATATTCAGGCGGCAGTGGTGATCGTGGCGCTGATCATGGAATATGAGATGATAAGGACCATGAAGGCCAGCGGCAAAATCAAGCCGATTGCGCCGGTTTTATACGCCGTAACCCTGGCACTGCCCGTTTTGACCTACTTCTTCTCGGATATTGGGGCAGTTTATGCGCTGGTTGGCGGGCTATTGGCGCTCTTCATTTGCGGGATCGCCTGCAAGCGCTATAATATGGAGAGCGTTTGCTACAGCGTATTTGCCATGTTTTATCCGCAGTTTCTCATGCTTTTCCTCTATAAGATGGTGCTGATTTCGGATGTGGCCAAAAGCCAGCTGATGATTTTCACGGCATTTGCCGCAGCTGTCTGCGAGGATACGCTGGCTTACTACATTGGCAGGCTGTTTGGCCGGCACAAGCTTTGCCCCGAGATTAGCCCTAAAAAGACCATCGAGGGCGCGGCAGGCGGCCTGGCTGGCGGCATCATCGGGACGGTTGCGCTGGCGCTGATTTGGGGGCACCAGGGAATCGGCATTGGGTGGTATGTGCTGCTGGGGGCTGTCTTGGGCACGCTCTGCCAGTTTGGCGATTTGGCGGCTTCGCTCATCAAGCGGCAGTTTGGCGCCAAGGATTTTGGCAACCTGCTTCCCGGGCACGGCGGGCTGATGGATCGGCTGGACAGCACGATTTTCATACTGCCGGTGGTCTGGCTCTTCTTCCATCTATTCGGGATGTAGGAAGAGGACGAAAAGAGCGCTGGTTTGCGCTCTTTTTCATAATAGATAGAAAATGGAGAAATAGGAATGACGACAAAGATAATCGGTGGGGTGGCGGTGATAGAGAGCAGGGAAGCGATCATCAAAGACGCCGCATCCGCCATCGATTTGATGATGACAGTGAAATATGAGACGGGATGCGACAAAATCGCCCTGAATAAAGAGGCGTTTGTCCCGGAATTTTTCATCCTCAGCACGCAGATTGCGGGGGAGATTTTGGAGAAGTTTATCACCTATCGGACTCGGCTGGCAATTTACGGAGATTTTTCCAGGTATACCAGTAAGCCGCTCAAAGATTTTATTTATGAGAGCAACCGTGGGAAGGATATTTTCTTTGTGGAAAGCCAGGAGCAGGCATTGCGGCGGCTGGGCGCAGAACAGTCTGCCGGAAAATGACGCGATAGAATCGGAGAAAAAACGTGAGACGAAAGAAAATTGCCGTATTAGGCGCGACGGGTTCGATTGGCACGAGCACTTTGGCCGTGCTGCGGGATTTGCAGGAAGAATATGAGGTTTATGCGCTTTCGGCGCACCGAAACATGGCGCTTTTTGCGGAGCAGATTCGGGAGTTTGCGCCCAAAGCCGTCGCGGTTACGGATGAGCAGTGCGCCAAGGATTTCCGGGCAGAAGGGGTAGAGCTTTTTGCGGGAGAGAAGGGGCTGATTCAGATCTGCGATGGGGCGGATCTCGTGATTTTGGGTGTGGTCGGCGTGGCAGGGCTGCCGGTTTTTGAGCATTGTTTGCGATCCGGCATTCCGGTGGCGCTGGCGACCAAGGAGGCGATGGTCTATGGCGGGCGGCTGGCCCGGGACCTGATGGAGCAGACGGGCACGCCTGTTTTGCCGCTGGACAGCGAACTTTCGGCCATTTTCCAATGCCTTAAGGGCAACGAGATGTGCCCGCCCGAGGAGATTTTGCTCACGGCATCCGGTGGCCCTTTCCGGACTTGGCCGCTCGAGCGCATTCAGCAGGCGACGCTGGAGCAGGCGCTGAAGCACCCCAACTGGAGCATGGGAGCGAAGATCACGATTGACAGCGCGACCATGGCCAACAAAGGGCTGGAGATCATGGAGACGCGCTGGATGTTCGACATTGCGCCTGAGAAGATCACGGTTGTGGTGCACCCGGAGAGCATCGTGCATTCGGCGGTGCGGTTTGCAGATAATTCGGTGATGGCGCAGCTGGGCGTGCCGGATATGAAGCTGCCCATTGCATATGCGCTGGGGCATCCGGGGCGGCGCAAAAACAGCGTGGAGAAGCTGGATCTTTTCCAGATCGGCGCGCTGCACTTTGAGCAGCCGGATCTGAAAAAATTCCCCTGCCTGGCGCTGGCCATGCAGGCCACACAGGGAGACGGATCGGCGCAGATGATCTTCAATGCGTCAAACGACGTGGCCGTGGAGCTGTTCCGCGCCGGGGCTATCACGTTTTGGCAGATTTCCGAGGTCATCAGCCAGGCGATGGATCATTTCGCGGGCGTACGCGCCAAAAGCTTTGACGAGATCTACGGCATCAATGAGCGCATCAAGGCGTATGTGCGCCAGCGGCATTTACCGCAGGCGGGTAAATAATTTGTGAAACTTTGAAAAAAGCGACATGGCGGCGCGGTAAAAGGAGTATACTATACTCATCAACTTTGCGCGCAGGGAGGCTTATTTGAATACAGTACTGGGAATTATAGGCGGGCTGTTGCTGCTCACATTTTTGGTCGTCGCCCATGAATTCGGGCATTTTAAAGCGGGCAGGGCCTGCGATATGCGGATAGAAGAATTTGCCGTGGGCTTTGGCCCCAAGCTGTTTTCCAAAGTGAGGGGTGGCATTCGCTATTCCATCCGCGCATTGCCGCTGGGCGGGTTCGTCCAGTTTTACGGCGAGGATGCGCAGGAGGTTTTGGAAGAGCCCAGGGCATTCAACAACCGGCCCATCTGGCAGCGGTTTTTGACATTGCTGGCCGGCCCGGCCATGAATATTTTGCTGGCGTTTGTGCTGACGGTGGGCGTGCTGGTGGGATACGGCGATTTTGTGCCTGTGGTGGCCAGCGTGCAGGAAGGGATGCCGGCGCAGCAGGCCGGCCTCAAGGAGGGCGACCGCATTGTCAGCGTGGATGGCAAGCGCATCGATTTCGCCATGGAGTTTGATGGAATCGATCTGGCAAAGAGCGGCGAGAGCGTGAATCTCGGCGTGGAGCGGGATGGCCAGCGGATGGAATTCGAGATTCCGTTTGAGTATAACGAGGCGGAAGGCCGCAACATGATCGGCATCACCTACTCCTCGGATACGCGCCAGCGCTTTGGATTCTTTGAGGCCATCGGGCTTTCCTTTAAATGGATGTATCTGATCATTGCGCAGATGCTCTCGTTCCTTGGAAATTTGGTGTTCCGCGGAAAAGGCGTCGAGGGGCTGGCTGGGCCGGTGGGCACGATTGGCATCGTCAGCCAGGCGGTGCGATCTGGGCCGGAAGTTTTCCTGCGCATTGCGACGCTGCTCTCGGTGAACCTGGGCATCATGAACCTGCTACCCATCCCCGGGCTGGACGGCGGCCGGATTTTGCTGCTGGGCGTGGAGAAGCTACGGGGCAAGCCGCTGCCGCAGAATAAGGAAGGGCTGATCAATCTCATCGGCATGGGGCTGATGTTTCTGCTGATGATTTTCCTGACTTACCAGGATATTGCCCGTCTGCTTTCCTGAAATTTCAAAATATTTCTTTTTCGGCAAAAAAGCGCCTAGCAGGCGCTTTTTTTGATGGGGACGGGGGGAAGAGCGCGCGAAAGACGGGTTTCGGCGGCGCTCTTTTTGTGCTACAATAAAAAAAATTCATGCCATTCGGGCAAAACGCCGGAGCTGGGAAGCCGGCAAAAGGGGGAGAAGGTTTGAAGCGGGAAATTAAAATAGGAAGCCGCGCCATTGGCGGGCAAAACCCAATTCTCATCCAATCGATGACAAACACGGATACGGCAGATATTCCGGCGACGCTGGCGCAGATAGCCGCGCTGGAGGCGGCGGGCTGTGAGATTGTGCGCGTCGCCGCTTACGACATTGCGGCGGCAAAGGCCATTGCCCAGCTCAAAAGGGGGACAGCTATGCCCATCGTGGCGGACGTGCACTTTGATTACCAAATTGCGCTGGCGGCGATCGAGGCCGGGGCGGATAAGATCCGCATCAATCCGGGCAACATTGGCAGCGAGGAGAAGATACGGTGCGTGGCAGATGCGGCAAAGGAGCGGGGCATTCCCATCCGCGTTGGGGCAAATACCGGCTCGCTGGCGAAGGAGTACCGCGGAAAAAAGCGCAGTGATGCGCTGGTGGAAAGCGCGCTGGAGAACGTCCGCATTCTGGAAAAATGCGGCTTTTACGAGATTGTCGTTGCGCTCAAGGCTTCGGATGTGCCTTCGACGGTTGCGGCATATGAGCGCATGGATGCGCTGGCGGACTACCCTCTGCATCTTGGCGTAACAGAGGCAGGAGGGCTGAACAGCTCCTGTATCAAATCGGCCATGGGCATTGGCGCGTTGCTTTTGCAGGGCATCGGGGATACACTGCGCGTTTCGATTACGGGCGATCCCGTGCTGGAAGTGGGTGTGGCAAAGGATATTCTGCGTTTTGCCGGAAAGCGCAGCTTTGGGCCGGAGATCATCTCCTGCCCGACCTGTGCCCGCACGAAAGTTGGCCTGGAGCGGCTGGTGCGCGAGGTGGAGCGGCTGGCAAAGCCGATTCAGAAACCGCTGAAAATTGCCGTGATGGGCTGCGTCGTCAACGGGCCGGGAGAGGCCAGAGATGCGGATATCGGCATTGCCGGAGGGGAAGGCGAAGGGCTGATTTTCCTCAAAGGCAAGCCGGCGCTGAAGGTTTCAGAGGAGAAACTGCTGGGAGAATTCGAGCGGCTGCTGAATACATTGGTTTAAAAGAAACTGGCGGGCTATGAGACAGCAAGCAGGAATAGGGGCGCGCAAATCGAGATGCGCGGCTTGGTATGCAGGCGAAGCGGAGAGCGGGAAATGGAAGCAAGGACATCGTTACATCCGGATATGGGATATACCCCGAGCGGGGTGCGGCAGGTCGTCCAGAACATACTTGCGAAAAAGCAGGAGACGGCGCAGATTGCCTATGAGCGCATGGCCTATAGCCGCGCCCGGGGGCAGTATGTGATCTTCTTATCCAGCGGGCAGTATATGGAGATGGCGCAGCTGTTCCGTCTGCGCCGGGAAATTGGCGCACAGCTGCCTGAACTGCAGAATTTTGAGGTGATTGTGCGCCAGCCTGCCGAGCTTTTGGAGGATGGCGCGCTTTTGGAGCGCACCATCCGCGAATTTCTGATTGCCGAGGAGCCAGGGCTCATCCCGTTTCTATGCCCGTGCAGTTTTGCCAGGGAAGGAGATTTTCTCAATATCACATTTGGCCGCGAGCTCGCCCCTGAGCTCTTTTCCCGCATGGGAGCGGCGGAGAAGCTGGAGCGCTTTCTGGAAGATTACTATGGGCTGAAGCTGAAAGTCAAAAAGCTGGCCTGTGATTTGAATACGCAGCAGGAAGGCCAGAGCCAGAGCGCGGCACAGATTTACACCGAGTTTGTCAAAAAAGATGCGCCGAAAAAGGCGCCTGCGAAGCAAAGGAAAGCGCCTGCGGCTGCGCCGGCAGATGCACCCTGGGAGACGGCTGCGCCGGCTCAGGCAAAACCGGCAGGCGGCGGGCAGAGCGGCAGGCCTTATATGCGCAAAGCCCGGGGCATGGACGGAGATCTTACAAAAATTGCAGACCTGCTGCCCGAGGGTGAGGCGATCATCGAAGGAGATATTCTCTCTGTCGAGGCGCGGCTCATCCGGGACGGCAAGGATACGCTGCTGACGTTTGGGATTACGGATTACACCTCTTCCATCAAATGCAAGAAGTTCCTCAAAGGGACGACGGACGAGCTGCTCAGCGTGATTAAAAAGGGAGAGCGCTTCAAAGTCCGCGGACGCAATGTTTACGATACCTATGCCCGGGAATACTGCTTCAATGTGCTGGGCGTGCAGGAAGCGAAAAAAACCGAACTGATGGATGACGCGGAGGAAAAGCGCGTGGAACTGCACCTGCACACCAACATGAGTGCGCAGGACGGCGTTTCGGGCGCCGAGGCCTATATTGCCCGGGCGGCCAAATGGGGGCACAAGGCCATTGCCATCACGGATCACGGCGTGGTGCAGGCATTCCCGGAGGCGGCAAATGCGGCAAAAAAATATGGCATTAAAGTGATCTTCGGCATGGAGGCGTATCTCGTCGACGATCAAAAGAAGATCTATGCAGGCGGGCAGGATCGCAGTTTTGACGACGAGTTTATCGTTTTTGACATTGAGACGACGGGACTGCGGCCGGATACCTGCGAGATCATCGAGATTGGCGCGGTGCGCGTCAAAAATGGCGAGATTTTAGATACGTTTGGCATGTTCGCGCGGCCCAAGCGGGGCGTACCCTATGAGATTACCAAGCTGACGGGCATTACCGAGGCGATGGTGGAGGATGCGCCGGAAATTGAGGAAGTCATCGAGAAATTCTGGGCCTTTGCCGGGGATGCCTGCCTGGTGGCGCACAACGCGGAATTTGACACGGCGTTTGTATTCAATAAGAGCCGCGCCATGGGCATCGAGGTGCACAGCGACGTTCTGGATACGCTGGCCGTTGCCCGGGCGCATTTGAAGGAGCTCAAGAGCTTTAAGCTCAACAAGATCGGGGATCACTATGGCGTAACCTTCGGGCACCACAGGGCTGTGAACGATGCGGAGGCCACGGCGAAGATCTTGCTCTGCATGTTTGCCGAGCTAAAGGAGCAGGGCGTGCAGACGCTGCAGGGGCTCAACTATATTGGAGACACCAAGGCCATTGCCCGCAGTGCGAAGCCCTTCCACTCCATCATTTTATGCAAAAACAAGGCGGGGCTGGTCAACCTCTATAAGCTGGTTTCTCTGGGGCATTTGGAGTATTTCCACAACCGCCCGCGCATCCCCAAGAGCGTGATGGCACAGCACCGGGAGGGGCTGATCTTTGGCTCTGCCTGCGAGCAGGGCGAGATTTACCGCGCGGTTCTGGACGGCGCAGAGGACAAACGGCTGGAGGAGCTGGCGGGTTTTTACGATTACCTGGAAATTCAGCCACACGGCAACAACGCTTTCCTCGTCCGGGAAGGCATGGTGGCGGACGAGGAGGAGCTCAGCGAGATCAACCGGCGCATCTGCCGCATTGCGGAAAAACTGGGCAAGCCCGTCTGCGCCACGACAGACTGCCATTTCCTGAACGAAGGGGACGCCTATTTCCGGCGCATTCTCATGGAGACGACTGGCTTTAAGGATGCCGATCAGCAGGCGCCGCTCTTTTTCAAGACGACGGGGCAGATGTTGGCGGATTTTGCTTACCTGGGTGAGGAAAAGGCCAGGGAGGTCGTCATCCAAAACCCGAACGCCATTGCGGAGCAGATTGAGCAGATCGAGCTGTTTCCGGGCGAGACGGCCATGCCCTATATCGAAAACGCAGATAAGGAGATTTTAGAGCGGGCTTATGCCAAAGCCAAGCGGCTTTACGGCGATCCGCTGCCTGAAGTCATCGAAAAACGGCTGGACAAGGAGATGGGCAACATCATCCGAAATGGCTTCGCCGTGCTCTACTGGAGCGCCATGAAGCTGGTGGACAAATCCATGGAGGATGGATACCTGGTTGGCTCGCGCGGCTCTGTCGGCAGCTCTTTTGCCGCCTTTGCGGATGATATTACGGAGGTCAACCCGTTGCCGCCGCACTACCGATGCCCAAGCTGCAAGCACTACGATTTCGACGTGGACCGGGAGAAATACGGCTGCGGCGTGGATATGCCCGAAGCCTGCTGCCCGGTTTGCGGAACCAAATATATCGCGGATGGATATGATATCCCGTTTGAGGTTTTCCTGGGGCTGAACGCGGATAAGGTTCCGGATATCGACCTGAACTTCTCGGGGGAATACCGCCCCCGGGCGAATAAATATGTAGAAGAGCTGTTTGGCGAGGAATACGTGTTCCGGGCCGGGACGATTTCGGCCATTCAGGAGAACACGGCCAAGGGCATCGTCCGCAAATTCGCTGAAATGCACGAGATGCAGCTAAACAGCGCAGAGCTGGAGCGGCTGGCAATGGGCATCAGCGGCGTCAAAAAGACAACGGGGCAGCACCCGGGCGGGCTGGTGATCGTGCCGCACGGCCGGGAGATCTACGAGTTTTCGCCCATTCAAAAGCCTGCGGACAAGATGGCGGTGGATACCGTTACCACGCACTTCGACTTCAACTCCATGCATGATATTCTGATCAAGCTGGATATTCTCGGCCACGATAACCCGACGATGATCCGTATGCTGCAAGACCTCATCGGGTTTGACCCGCTGCAAATTCCGCTGAATGACCCGGAGACCATGTCGCTCTTTACCAGCACGAAGGCGCTGGGCATCACGCCTGAGCAGATTCGCGGCGTGCCGCTGGGCACGTTCGGCATCCCGGAATTCGGCACGCCGGCGACTATGAATATTTTGAAGAAAACCAAGCCGACGACGCTTTCCGAGCTCATCCGAATTTCGGGCATTTCCCACGGCACGGACGTTTGGAAGGGGAACGCAGAGGATCTCATCGACCAGGGCATCGCGCCGCTTTCGGGCGTCATCTGCACCCGCGACGACATCATGAACCATCTGGTCTATAAAGGCGTGGACCACAAAATGGCGTTCTTCATTATGGAGAGCGTCCGCAAAGGAAAGTGGGCCAAAGGCAAGGAGAAGGACCAGGAGAAGATGGAGCAGGCCATGCGGGATGCCAACGTCGAGGAATGGTTTATCGAATCTTGCCGCAAGATTCAGTATATGTTCCCAAAGGCGCATGCTGTTGCATATGTTGTAATGGCGCTGCGCATCGCTTACTGCAAAGTGCACTACCCGGCGGAGTTTTACGCGACGACGTTTACCATCAAGCTGGAGGATTTCGGCGCGCTGACCATTCTCGGGGGCATTCCCGCCATCAAGGCGCGGCTGCGGGAGCTAGACGAGCTGGGCATGAAAAAATCTGCTACGGAAAAGAGCGAAGGTGTGGTTTTGGAGCTGGCGCTGGAAATGCTGGAGCGCGGGCTCAAGTTTTTGCCGGTGGATCTCAAAAAGAGCAAAGCCAAGCAGTTTACTCTGGAGGATGGCAAAATCCGCATGCCGTTTATGGCCGTGCCCCAGCTGGGCGACAAAGCGGCCGAGCTGCTGGAACAGGAAGCCTCCGAGGGAGATTTTCTCTCGGTGGAAGAGCTGAAAAAGAAGTGCAAGCTCTCCTCTTCGGTTTTGGATACCATGCGGGAGATGGGCTGCCTGGCAGGGCTGCCCGAAAAAGCGCAGCTGACGATTTTCGACGTGCTGGGCTAGGGGAAAGGAAGAGCGGCTTAAAGAGAGGTTTTTAGGGCAATACCGAGAAGAGAAAAAAGGCAGAGAGATGCAATTTTTTCCAAAAACCGATAAAAACTGAAAAAAACTTGCCTTTGCTTCTTTACTTTTCTTCCGAAAGCGTGATATAGTGAAAGAAAGCCGAGTGTTTTGTCTTTTGCAGCGGTATTTTGCATTGAGAGAATAATGGCATGAAAATGCTTAGGAAAAGAGGATAACAATGAAAACGAAAAGATATTGGAAGACGCTGAGCATGATGCTGTGCATCGCGATGGTTTTCTCCATCGCATTTGGCGGCATCAGGATTCCTGTTGCGCAGGCTGCTGAGGTTACGCAAAATCCTGGGGAATCATGGAACAGCTATCTGGATCGCGTTTATCAGGCGCGCTATGCGGAGTTTTTGGCACTGCGCGCGAAGAATGCCGATAATAACGTTCCGGAGGATCAGGTCTGGACGGGCAACGCCGTGCAGCCGGCAGGAGACGCGGACGGCGACGGCCTGCTGGATATTTACACAGCGGCGGAGTTTCGCTGGGCGCTGACCAACAAGAGATCCTGCGAGCTGATGAACGATATCGACCTGGGCGGCCGCAAAAATGTAACCTGGACGCCGGTCGCAGACCCAGGCGCTGTTACCATCGAAGGCAACGGCCATACGGTTTACAACATGAACTGCAGCGCCGGTCAATATGGTGGCTTAATCGCTTCGACGGCCAGAGGCGCGCTGGGGGCTTACTCCTTTAAGATGCAGAACATCCGTTTCCGCTACTGCTACACCAGAGCGACGGGGCAGTATTCGGGCACGGTTATCGGCTTTATGGGCAACGGCATTATGAAGCAGGTTTCCGTCGAGGATTCTGTCGTCTGGGGCGCGGCGCATACGGGCGGCATCATGAGCGCATGGAACGGCACGGGCGACACCGCGCTCAACAGCTTCTATGTCGAGATGGATCAGTGCCATACGCGCAATATTACAGTTTACGGGACGAGCTGCGTCGGTTCCTTTGTGGGCCCGGCATCGGGCACGAAAGTAACCAATAGCTATTCCATCGACAGCTATGATATTTCGACGGTCTCGCACTCCGGCGGTTTTATTTCCTGCCCGGGTTATTGCTATGTCGAAAACTGTTTTACCAACGTCAAGCTCTACTGCAACGCAGACGGCGGCGTTTTTGTGGGCATTTGCCATCTGAGCAACTCGTTTAAAAACTGCTTCTCCGCAGGCGTTGTTGAAGGAACTTCCAACGTCGGCGGTTTCTTTGGCCGGAGCGAGAATTCGACAGATACTTTTGTCAACTGCTACAGCACATCTATGGTCGGCATGCAGAGTTCTGCGAGCGGCATGGGCGGCTTCTACGGCGGCGACTCGAACAACACGGCCAGAGGCACGAACTGCTACTGCGCCGGCGAGGTCGGCACGACACAGACGGTCGCGCCGCACAGCTCCATCGGCGGCTTTGGCGGCACGAACGTGAGCGCCGGCCGTTTCAACAACTGCTATTACGACAAGCAGACCTCGGGCATGGGCGAATATGCCATCGCGACGACGCCGCACACCAGCTATGCCGGCATTTCCGGCTATCTGACGGGCCAGATGATCGGCGATGGGATGAAAGATGAATTTGGCAGCGCGGACTGGGTTTACCGGGACGGCATGTATCCGCAGCTGGCCGTCTTTGCAAACGTATCCGAAAGCTTCGGAAATGAAACGGATCGGATGATTGCGAAGGCTTATTCGGCGGCTTCGGTTTGCACGGCGCTGCTGCAACCTTCCAACCTGGGCAAGACGCAGGAAGAGCTGGAGGAATATGGCCCGGCGGATTATGACAAAGTGCGCGATATCAGCGTGCTGTTCCCGCTGACGAATAATGAGCTGGCGGGATATGGGCCGGGAAGCGGTTTCTCCATTTCCTGGAGAGTGCGGGATGGCTACACCTGCAACCTGCCGGGTTCCATGAATGGCCTGCCCGTTATCACGATCGATCCCAAGACGTATGAGGTTACAAACTTTGCGCCTGGCGTTGGCTGGGTGGATGTCTCTGTGGATACGGGCGTAGTCAACCCGCAGAACGGCCAGAACATCGTAGGCCAGCGCTTTATGCGGCTGGTTCCGACGACGGTTATTTCTCTGGCTTCCAGCGCGGGTGTCGATAAAGTAATTTACGTTGCAAACGATGAGCGGCTGAGCAAGGATGATATTTCCTACGATCACCGCGAGAACGTCATCTTTGCAGCGGGCAAATCGCAGGACGTGGATACCGGCGCCATCAAGACCGCAGGATACCCGGAAGGCGATACCAGTTTTGGTTATCGGGGGGCTGGCGAGGACAAAGAGGTTGTCGGCGTCGATCTGGCAAATGATGTTGGCGGCGGCAAGGCGGTTGTAGTCGTCTCCAAGCTGAACCCGGAAACGGGCAAATATGAGGAGCTGGACATTACTTCGGAAGAACAGCTTAGGGAGCTTTTGCTGCGCGAGCGGGATGCGGCAATCGACGATATCGGCGTTTATCTGCTGGAGTATCGCTGGTATACTTCGGGTAACCTGAAGGGCGGCTATATCACTAACAGCAAGACGCTGACCGTGCGCTATTCGCTGAAAGTTTCCTATGACTGGAACCATCCGTCTCATAAGGATGACAGTGTCATTCAGGCGGATGATTACCCCTATACCATCGGCTCGACTGTAAACGGCACAGGCAACCAGACGCCGGAAGATCCCAGCGTCAAGGGCTACACCTTCATGGGGTGGTCGACCGATCCTAAGGCGGATCCGAATAAATTCGAGCGGTTTACTGCGGATACTCCGCTCAAAGACGATACAGTTGTATATGCCGTTTGGAAGATCAACTCGTATGACGTTTCCATCGTAAAGAATGGCCGCGGCACCATCAGCGGCACGGGCGCCTATGATTACGGCTCCAACGCGAAAGTAACCTGGCAGCCGGAAGAGGGCTGGTACACCAACTATGTCATGGTGGACGGCGTGATCCGCGATGACCTGCTGAATAAAAACGAATACACCTTTAAGGGAATTGAAGAGGACCACACGGTTTATGTGGAATTCGGGCAGGATAAGCGCGTGGACACCTCGGAATATTATCAGGTAACGACGACGCGGACGGGCGGCGACGACAGCTGCAAGATCAGCAACTCTGTCTCTGTGAAAGCGGGAGAGAGCGCGACGGTTACCTGGTCTGCCGGCGAGGGCTATGTCGTCAAGAAGGTGCTCATCGACGGCATTCTGGCCGCTACTGATCAGAAGGGCAGCTATACGTTCCACGGCATGGGACGCAACCACGATGTGGAAGTTGTCTTTGAGAAGGCGGAAGACAAGGGAACTATCCATGTAACCGAGGAATATTCCACAGTTACCACTTCCAAGAGAGGCAATGGCACGGTTTCGACGCCCAGCGCCAGCGTGAAGAATACGGATTCCCACACCGTTCAGTGGCAGCCGGATCCGGGCCACAAAGTCGCGAAGATCATCGTCGACGGCCAGGAGATCACGGAAGAGAGTGTCCTGAAATCGGGGCAGTACACCTTCTCGCCAGTGGATCACGACCGCACGATAGAGGTCGTATTCGAGGCAGATCCGGATAGCCCGGATTATCCGGGACCGGTGGACCCGGACGTTGAGAAAACAACCTTCACGGTTGAGACGCTGATCACTGGAGGCCCTGGCACGATTACCCCCGGCGCGGCCATCGAGGTTGTTACCAATGAGGGCAAGCCGGAAGCGGGCACGGATTATAAGGTGGAATGGGATACTCCGGATAAGCGCTATAAAGTGAAAGACGTTTATGTGGATGGCGTATCCATCAAGGATAATCCTTCGGTTAGCTCGGAAATAGAATTCAAGGACATCGACAGCGACCATAAAGTGCTCGTCGTCATGGAGCCGAATCTGTTCCAGGTTAAGACCATCGTCGAGGGCGAAGGAAAGATCACGCCCGGAGCGACACTGTTCTGGGGCGAGAACTATGGCGTCAGCTATGAGCCGGCAGACGGATGGGAGCTCAAGCAGATCTACCGGGATGGAGTTGCTCAGATTGAAGAGCCGGATCCCGAGCCGGAAGCGAGCCCGGAGGCCAGCTCTCAGAGCAACGATGAGCCAGAGCCGGAAGAGCCTGTAACGCTGAGTGCATTGGCGGCGTTTGCAAGCTGGCCGGCCAGAATGAACGGGTTGATGACCTTAGCGGATGACCCGACGAACGGCAAGATGGACTTCAACGCCATTGAGCAGGATCATACCGTCAAAGTTGTCTTTGCCAAGACAGATGCGCCGGACGATGACACCACCATCAAGCATACGGTTACCACATCGCTGAACGGCGGTGTTGGCAGTGTAACGCCGGGCGCGGTTCTGGAAGATGGAAGCTCGTATACGGTCGAGTGGGAGATTGGCGACGGCTATGAGTTGGCTACTGCGATTATCAGGGTAAACGGCGTGGAGAGAGAAGCCGCCGTCAATGGCAACAAGATCGTCATCGACAGCCTGAACGACGATGTGGAAGTGGTCGTATCGCTGCGGCCGACCAAGACGGTAAGCGGCCTGGGTGCAGCGCCAGACGGAGATGATACGCCGAAGCACAACATCTACACCAGCATCGAAAAGGGCGCAGGCACGATCACCTCTTCGATGAACGGCGTTGCGCAGGGCAGCGACCAGACAGTTTACTGGACGTTTGGCAATGATTCTGCGATTCGCACGATCTATGTGGATGGCGTTGTCCGCGACGACTTGCTCAAAGCGGGCAAATACACCTTCAAAAATATCGACAAGGATCATAGAATCGATATTTATATCAAGGAAGATCCCAACGGCACGGGCGGCGTAGTGGACAAGGAATCCTACCGCATCTCGACCGCGCAGAGCGGCCAGGGCGAGATTTCCAACAGCACCACCGTAAACAAGGGTGAGAATACCAAGGTCAGCTGGAAGCCGGCGAACGGCTATCAGGTGAACAAAGTGTTTATTGACGGCGTGGAGCGGCCGGATCTGGCCAGCGCGAATGAGGTGATCTTCAACAGCGTGGGCGCGGATCACAATGTCTATGTCGATTTCACCAAGGTCGGCTCGACAGGCGATACGCCTTCGGCGCAGAAATATCATGTGAATACCGCAATCCAGGGCGACGGCACAATCTCCCCTTCGGCTACTTTGGAAAAGGGCGAGAGCAAGACGGTTTCCTGGAGCCCCAAGAACGGCAGCGTTGTGGCGGCGGTGATTGTGGATGGCATTGTCCGCGATGATCTTCTGAATGCAAGCTCCTACAGCTTTAACAACATTGACAGCGATCACAGCGTGGAAGTTCTGTTCAAGAAGCCGGACAGCGGCGAGCAGACCCCGGACAGCAGCGAGAGCGGTGAGAAATATATCCACATCAAGACTGCGACCAGCGGCCAGGGCAGCATCAGCGCTTCCAAGACCATGAAGGCTGGAGAAAGCTATGTCGTTACCTGGGCGCCGGCAAATGGCTGGAAGGTGGCGGGCGTCATGCTGGATGGCATGAACATTGAGAGCCTGGCCAGCGCAGATCAGATGAGCTTTAACGCGCCGACGGCAGACCACACCATCCGCGTCATCTTCGTTCCGGCGGATGGCAGCGCTCCCGGCAAGGCATATAAAGTTGAGACCGAGCTGGTTGGCGGCGAAGGCATGATCACATCCTCCGGCGAGGCGCTGGAGGGCGGCAGCTATACGGTTAGCTGGAAGCCGAATGTTGGCTATCAGGTTGCAAGCATCATTGTCGACGGAGTGGAGCGGCCGGATCTGCTGAACGCCGGTTCGCTGACGCTGAGCTCTATTCACGAGGAACACAGCATCCGCGTAGTGCTCAAGAAAGCTGAGGGCAGCAATGGCGGCGGCATGGCGAAGACGGGCGATGGGACGCCGCCTGTCGTGGCGCTGGCGATGTTTGTGATGATGACCGCAGTGGCTATCGCACTTGGCATCGGCAAACGTGAGCGCAAAGTATACCGCCATGCGAAATAAGGCGGGAAAACAATAGAAACGAGGAAGCAAGCGAGCAATCGCTTGCTTCTTTTCTTTGCATGGATTTGGGCAGTGCGGGAGACGGGCGGTTAAGATTTGCCGGGATATGCGGCGGCAGAAAAATCGCCCGCAGGATTTTTGCGCTTTGTTGACTATTGGCAAGCCGCGCGATATAATAAATCTATCTGTTTGGCGGTTTCGCGCCGCTTTGGATAGCAGAAGTCGGAAGGAGAATCGATATGAAATTACGCAGCCTGATCGGACTGGTGCTGGTTGTCGCTTTTGTTTTTGCGGGCGCATATGCAGTAGTCTTTGGCGTATCATTTGGCATGTACTCGTTTGAGCCCATGCGGGCGATCAGTCTTGGCATGGATTTGCAAGGCGGGACAAGCGCTGTGCTGCGCATCAAGGATCCCGGCGAGGACAGCACAGAGGGTGCGGCGCCTCTGACGGAGCAGGAATTATACGATGCGCAGCATGAAGTACTCAGAATTATGCGGGCGCGGCTGGATGAAAAGGGATATACCGGCGCGACGCTGGAAATGCAGGGCGATCGGGAGATTCGGGTCAATTTGCCCATCAATGAGACAAGCGCTTTCCGCGATGCAGATCAGATTGTGAAATACCTGGCTGTGAAAGGCGATTTGACGATTCTGGATTCGGATGACAATGTGATTATTCCCTCCAGCCAGATCGAGCTTGTCATGGCGCAGGAGGATAGCATGGGGTATCGGTATCTCTCCTTCTCGCTGACAAAAGAGGGAAAAGAGGCTTTTGAAAAGGCGACAGCAGAAATTGCGGAGCGGGGCATCAGCCAGGAGGATTACAGCAACCGCAATTATATTAAGCTCCATTATGAGGGCACGGATATCGCGCAGGCGACGATTAAGAGCGCGATTGAGACGGGGCAGGGCAGCGTTCAGACGAATATTCCCATGTATCAGCTGGAAGAGCTGGTGCAGGTCGTCAACAACCGGCCTTATTCGGTCGAGGTAGAGGCGGCGGAAATGCGCGGCGTCAGCCCGTCGCTGGGAGAAAACGCGCTGCGCGGCATGATGATAGCAGGAATCGCTGGACTGTTGATTTTGGCGCTGGCGATGATCCTATGTTACCGGATTCCCGGGCTGATGGCGGCGATTTCCATGCTGGGGCACACGGCGTTGGTTTTGCTGTTCCTGGCAATTTCCAGACTGCAGATTACGGCTTTTGGCATGGCAGGGCTTTTCGTGGGCGCGCTTTGCATGGCCGCAATGAGCCTGATGATCGTAAACGGCTTTAAAAAGGAGTTTTTGGCAGGCAAGGCACCCAGAGCTGCTGCAAAATCGGGCTGCGGCGCCGGTGCGAAGAGCGTCTTCTATGCAGGGCTGGCGCTTTGCGCTGCGCTGCTGGTCTTCATTCTGTTTGGCATTTATGAGCTTTCCAGCTTTGCTTTTGCGGCGGGCATCAGCGTGATCTGCGCGATTCTTTGCGCAGTTGTTCTGACGCAGCCTTTGGTGCGGCTGATGGTAGGCACTGTGCCGGATGGACACGCCATCTATTTTGGCAGCAAGAAGGAGGCAGAGTAATGCAGAAGTATTCTAAGATATTTGCCTGGGCGGTTGTTGCCGTGATGGCCGTGGCTGCGGCGGTGACGCTGCTATGCGGCGGGTTCAATTTCAGCCAGACGCTGAGCGGCGGATATTTGCTGAAATTTGATATCAACCAGGAATTTGAGCTGGAAGACTTGAGCAGGATTGTCGCGGCGCAGGGCGTGGGCGATTACCAGGTTCTGAAAGCCGGAGAGAAGCGGGATCAGGCCATCATCCGCGTACAGAAGATGAGCGATGAGGGCGAGGCCATGACGCAGGCAATTCAGGCGGAATATGCGGGCGCAAAGTTCCGGGGATGCGATACGGTGGCTCGGGCGATGCCGCGCAAGACGCTGCTGTTCCTGGCGCTGGCGGCACTGGCGGCTATTTTAGCGGCCTCCCTCTATTTTGCGGCACGGTATGGCAGTGCTGGCGGCGTTGGAGCATTGATCGCTTGCATCGGGACGATGGCGCTTCTGCTGGGAGCAGTCCTGATCGTGCGCTTCCCGATTACACCGGCATTATTGGCGGCTCTTCTGGCGGCTCTGCTCTATAGCCTGCTGGATATCGGCGTTTATTTCGAGCAGATGCGCGGTGCGCTTCGCAAAGGCACTGCGGATGCGCTGGAGGAAGAGGCGCAGAGTGCGGCCAAGGCATGCAAATTGCGGCGCATTCTGGTTGCCATCATTGGAGCGGCGATGTTTTTGGCGGCGTATTTGCTGGGCGAAGCTTCTCTGATGGGATGGGGCTTATGCGCGATGCTGGGCGTCCTTTTCGCGGCGCTTTGCACAAGCCTTCTCGGGCTGCCGGCCAGCCTTTGGGCGAAGAAAGCAGCGGGAAAAGGGAAAAAAGTGCGCAAAAAAGTAAAAGCGATCAAATAGCGCGAGCATTTTTCTTCAAAGGCGGTCATCGACCGCCTTTGTGCATTTATGGAGGCTCTGATGCGGTATGAAAAAAAGGGCCAGGCCCTGAGCCCGGCGGAAAGAACAGAATATGAAAGCCGGGGAATCCTTCCCATGGTTGCAGAGCTTTTGGCGGCCAGGGGCATCCCGGCAGATCAGGCAGAGGCCTTTTTGAACCCGGGATGGGAGCAGGTGGGCGATCCATTTGCATTCCTGAATATGGAAAAGAGCTGTGCGCGCATTTTGCGGGCGGCAGAGCAGGGGGAGCGCGTCGCCATCTATTCGGATTACGATTGCGACGGCGTTTGCGGCGCGGCAATTCTGCAAAAGGCTTTGACGGCCGTTGGGCTGGAGCCCGCTCTATATATTCCGGATCGCGCCAGCGAGGGCTATGGCACCAATGCCGCGGCGTTTACCCGACTGATAGAGGGCGGCGCGAAGCTGATTATCACGGTAGATTGCGGCATCCGAAGCGTTTCGGATATTGCGCTGGCAAAGGAGCAGGGCGTGGACTGCATCGTCATCGACCATCACGAATGCGGAGAACTGCCGGATACGCCTTATTTGCTCAACTGCAAAATGCCGGGGGAGACCTATCCTTTTGTTGATCTTTGCGGCGCGGGAACGGCGTTTAAAGTGGCACAGGCGCTGATGGGCGCGGAGGCGAAGGAGCTTATCGATCTCTGCGGCGTCGCGACCATTGGCGATATGGTGAGCCTGACCGGGGAAAACAGGACCTTGGCCTACCTCGGGCTGCGAAAGCTCAGGCAGGCGCCTTGCCTGGGTTTTAAGGTTTTGGCAGAGGCAGCGGGACTGCGGCTGGCGAATATTCAGTCGTATGGCGCGGCGTTTGGCCTGGTTCCGCGCATCAATGCGGCGGGGCGGCTGGAGCACGCCAGCCTGGCGCTGGAGCTTTTGACGACGGCGGATGCCGGCCGGGCCAAAGAGTTGGCCGAGCATTTGAGCGGCATCAACAGCCGCCGCCAGGATCTGCAAAAGAGCATAACACAGCAGGCGATGGAGCAGGTGCGGCAAGAAGTCTGCCTGGCAGATGCGCGCATCCTGTTCGTCTCCGGGCAGGGATGGGAGAAGGGCGTCGTGGGCCTGGCGGCCTCCTCCATCACACAGGCTTTTTACCGGCCGGCGGTTGTGCTTTCGGAGGAAAATGGGATGCTGACGGGCTCTGCCAGGAGCATCCCGGGAGTCAATCTCTATGAGGCACTTTGCCAGGCAGAGCATCTTTATGAGCGCTTTGGCGGGCATGAGATGGCGGCGGGACTGACGCTGAAAAAGGAAAATCTGCCGGAAGCCCGGCGCATTGTGCAGGAATTTTTGGGCAAAAAATACCCGGAGGAGGCATTTTTGCCGGCCATCCAGTATGACCAGGCGCTGAAACTCGGCGAAGCGGATATTGTGCTGGCCGAACAGATGGAGAAATTGCAGCCTTTTGGGCAGGATAATGAGGAGCCGCGCTTCTATCTGGAAAATTTCCAGCCCCTTGAAATTGCCAAGATGGGAAAGACGGGAGAGCACCTCAAAATGACGGCGGCGGATTGCCCTTCCGAGGTCCTGCGCTTTTCTGCGCGGGAGGAAATCCAAAAAGGCGCGCACTATGACTGCATCGCTTCCTTTTCCATCAATGAATTCCGGGGCAGCAGGAAAAGCCAGCTGATTCTCTCCTCTTTGCAGGAGCGGGGAGTGGTGGATTGGCCCAAAAGGCTGGAAAAGGAGTATTTGCGCCTGTTTCCGGCAGAGGTTTTGGCGTATGCGGTTTTTCTGAAAAACCCGTCGGGCGAGATCTTATCCACGCCGGGGCAGCTGGAGCAATGGATGGCGCGGCAGAGGGAGCGCGCGCTGGGCGGGGCGGTCTTTTGCGGCAGTTATCCCGGGGCGGTGCTTTTGAGGAGCAAAAGAGCAGGATATGCAGAGGGCTGGCCCGAGCGCCGGCAGGCCGCGGCAGATTCTGCCGAGAGTTGTTTTTGCTATCTGCAAAGGCAGCCTTTGCGGCATTACAGGAATATGCTGGCTTTGGGCGATTTTGCCTTGCTGGCGCGCCAGCCGGATGCGGCGGTTTATCTGGGCGAGGATTTGAGAGCGGCTTACCGCGCTGAGGCAGAGGCTTTTTACGCGCCCAGGCTTTTAGAGCAAATGCGGGAGGCTTTTGGAAATGCGGAAGGTGTTTACGCGTCTGTCAGCGAATTCTTAGAAAAGGCGGCGGGGCAGCTCAGCCTGCCGGATATCAAAAAGCCGTGGCTGTATTTTCAGGGGTTTTTTGAGCAGAAGTTGATAGAAGTCCGAAAAAGTGATAAAATAATACAAATTCATTTGAAAGAGAAACAGGCATTTTGCCCGGAGCAGAGCGCGTATTTTCGGGCCATGGGAGATTTGGCCGAGGGAAGGATTTGAGGCGCATGACGTTATACCAGAGATTTATAGGGGATTATCCCGTATACCAGGGAGACCCGCTCATCGAAAAAGCGTTTGCCGTCGCTGAAAAAGCGCATGAGGGACAGCTGCGCAATTCCGGCGAGCCTTATATCGTGCACCCTTATGAAGTAACGCGCATTCTGGCAGATTTGGGGCTGGATAACGTGAGCATCTGCGCTTCCATGCTGCACGACGTGCCCGAGGATACAGAATTTACCATTGAGAACGTCGAGATGGCATTCAGCGCGGAGATTGCGCGCATCGTCGATGGCGTTACCAAGCTGAAAAAATTTGATTTCCAATCCAAGGAAGATGCCCAGGCCGAGAGCATGAGAAAGATGTTTTTGGCCATGGCTTCGGATATCCGGGTGATTCTCATTAAGCTGGCAGACCGCCTGCACAATATGCGCACGCTGGGCTATAAAACCCCGGAAAAGCAGCGGGAAAAGGCCAAGGAAACGCTGGAGATTTACGCGCCTCTGGCGGACCGGCTGGGCATCAGCACGTTCAAATGGGAATTCGAGGATTTGGCGCTCAAATACCTGGAGCCGGAAGCGTATTTCGACGTCGCCCACAAGCTCAATTCCACCCGGCAGGAGCGGGAGGAGTATATTGAAAATATCGTCGGCGTGCTGAGAGAGAAGGTCGCGGCGCTGGGCATTCCGGCGGAAATTGAGGGGCGGCCCAAGCACATCTATTCCATCTATAAAAAGATGAAAAATAAGGCAAAGACCTTTGAAGAGCTCTACGATATCATCGCTGTGCGCGTGATCGTCCCGTCCGTAAAAGACTGCTACGCGGTTTTGGGGACGGTGCACACGGTCTGGCGGCCGCTGCCCATGCGCTTCAAGGATTACATTGCTGTGCCCAAAGCGAATATGTATCAATCCCTGCACACGACGCTGGTGGGCATTGACGGCAAGCCGTTTGAGGTTCAGATCCGCACGGAGGAGATGCACCGCACGGCCGAATACGGCATCGCGGCCCACTGGAAATATAAAGAGGGCATTTCCGGGCAGACGACCGGGCTGGATGCCAAGCTCAGCTGGCTGCGGGAGCTGATGGAATGGCAGAACGACATGCGCGATCCCAAGGAGTTCATGGAAGCGCTCAAGATCAACTTCTTCTCGGACACGGTTTTCGTCTTTACGCCCAAGGGGGACGTGAAAGATCTCACCAAGGGGAGCACACCGCTGGATTTTGCATACGGCGTTCACTCGCAGATCGGCAACCGATGCGTGGGCGCGAAGGTCAACGGACGCATCGTGCCGCTCAACTATGAGCTGAAAACCGGCGATATTGTAGAAGTGCTGACCAACCCGCAGAGCAAGGGGCCCAGCCGCGACTGGATTGACATGGTCAAAACCGCGCAGGCCCGCAGTAAAATCCGCGCATGGTTCAAGAAAGAGCAGCGGGAGGAGAACGAGGAAAAGGGCCGGGAGATTCTGGAAAAAGAGGCCAAGCGCAAGGGCTATGAGCTTGCGGACCTGCTCCAGAGCGAATGGCTAAAGCCGCTCTACAAGCGCTTCAGCGTCAACTCCCTTGGGGATATGATGGCGGCGGTGGGCTATGGCGGCCTGACGCCCAACCAGATTTTGCTGCGCCTGATTGAGGCATATAAAAAAGAGAACAAAATTGAAGAGGATTTCCTGGAGCAAAAGCAGGTCGCCAAAAAGTTCCGGCCGAGCAAGAACGCGACGGTTACCGTCAAGGGTTACTCGGACATGGTCGTTCACCTGGCGAAATGCTGCAATCCGCTGCCGGGAGACGACATCATCGGCTATATCACCCGGGGGCGGGGCGTCTCCGTGCACCGCACGGACTGCTCCAACATCAACGACACGGATTTCCCGCCGGATCGGCGCATCGAAGTCTCCTGGACGGCAGATGAGACCGGGCGGTACGACGTGGAAGTGCAGGTGGAAGGGGACGACCGCGCGGGGATCTTCATGGATATTTCCCAGATGCTGTATTCGCTGGGATATTCCTTCCTGAACATCAACGCCAAGCGCAACGAGAAAAACAGGACGTTTGCCATCAGCTTCCGCATTGAGGTCTCGGCGATTGCGGACCTCGAGGCGCTAATGGATAAGATTCGCACGATTCCCTCGGTAACCAGTGTCTTCCGGGTGAACAAATAGGCGGCAGAGAGAGGAAAAGCATGAGAGCTGTTGTAACAAAAGTAACGAGTGCCAGCGTCGCCATAGAGGGAGAAGAGACGCGGGCGATTGCCGGGGGCTTGCTGGTTTTGCTGGGCTCCCAGGAGGGCGATACGGACGCGGATATCGCCTATATTGTGGACAAAGTCTGCAATTTGCGCATCTTTGAGGATGAGCAGGGTAAGATGAACCTCTCGCTGAAGGACGTGGGCGGGGAGATCCTGGTCGTCTCGCAGTTTACTTTGCTGGGGGACGCGAGAAAAGGGCGCAGGCCGAGCTTTATTCACGCAGGCGCGCCGGCCGAGGCAGAGGGCATTTACAACCGCGCTGTGCAGGCTTTCCGTGAGACGGGAATCGGCATCAAAACCGGGACGTTCCAGACGCATATGCAGGTGGCATCCGTCAATGACGGGCCGGTAACGATTCTGCTGGACAGCCGAAAGCTCTTTTAGCGCGGGGGGACTAGGATGATAGAGACGGTAAAATTTGTGAGCAGACCCATTGGGGAAAACGCCTATCTGTTTTTTCAGGATGAGAGCAAGCGGGCGGTTGCCGTGGATCCCTCCTATCACGCGGAGGCGATGGTGCGCTATCTGGAGGAAGAGCAGATGGGGCTGGAGGCGATTTTGCTGACCCACGGGCATTTTGATCACATCGCGGGCATCGACATTCTGCGGGAGGCGACGGGGGCGCCCGTCTATCTGCACCAGGCGGATGCGGACATGCCGGAGGACTGCGAAAAAAATTTGAGCGTGATTACCGAGCAGGCCTTTTCCCGAAAGGCGGCGGATCGGCTGCTCTCGGGCGGCGAGAAGCTGGAGCTGGCGGGCATGGAGATAGAGGTTTTGCACACGCCTGGGCATACCCCGGGCAGCACTTGCTATCTGGCGGAAGATATTCTGTTTTCCGGAGACACGCTGTTTTACATGAGCATCGGCCGCACGGATCTGCCGGGCAGCGACGGGCAGCAGATGGGGCAGTCGCTCCAAAAGCTCTGTGCGCTGGAAAAGGAGTATGTGGTCTACCCCGGGCACGGGCAGAGCACATCGCTGGGGTTTGAAGTGCAGAACAACCCGTATTTGGGGGATGAGAGATGGTCTATTTAGCCACAAACACGCCGGATTATTACGCGGAGCTCTGCGATGAGGTCCGCTTTTTTCTGGATGAGAGAAAGATACCGCTGGTGGACGAAGTGCAGGAACAGGGCTATACCGTCTGGCACGAGGTGATGCAGGAAGCGGAGCGCTTTCGGCATACCTGCGCGCTTTATCTGGATGGAAAAAAACTGCACGAATATGCCTTTGATACAGAGAGCCTGCAGGATGGCCCGGGGCAGGCGGGGCTGGAATACAAGAAGATCCGCAAAAGAGGGGCGAAGATCGCGGTTTTCCGCTGCCTGAAGCAGTATTTTGGGCAGGAGAAGCCCTGGGGCTCGCTGACGGGCGTGCGGCCGACCAAGTTTTTGCGGGACAGCCGGCAGCAGCTGGGCATCCGGGAAGCAGAGCGCCTATTTCTGGAGGATTTCGATATTTCCAGGCAAAAATATGACCTGACGGCGCAGATCTGCCAGCGGCAGGAGCCCATTTTGGCTTCGCTGGAGCCGCAGGATCTGGATATTTACATTGGCATTCCTTTCTGCACCTCCCGGTGCGCCTACTGCTCGTTTGCGGCGATGGAGAATACCCGGGAAGGCGTTTTGGAGGAGCAGTATGTGGATGCACTGCTCTATGAGATGGAGCAGCTGGCGGATACGATTGCGGCGCACCGGGTGCGCTCCGTCTATATTGGCGGGGGGACGCCGACGGCGCTTTCACCGCGCCAGCTGGAGCGCGTGCTGGGAGCGGCGGCTCGGTTTGCCCGGGGAGAGTTTACCGTGGAAGCAGGGCGGCCGGATACGATCACGAAAGAGAAGCTGGAGATCATCAGGGCGGCAGGGGCAAACCGCATCAGCGTCAACCCCCAGACCACCTGCCAGCGGACGCTGGACAGGATTGGCCGGATTCACAAAGTAGAGGATTTTTTCCAGGCGGCGGAACTGGCCAAAACCTTTGGATTTTCCGCCGTCAATATGGATCTCATCGTGGGGCTGCCGGGCGAGGGGCGGCGGGAGTTCCTCCGCTCGCTTTCGGATGTGCTGGCGCTGGAGCCGGAGAATATCACCGTGCATACGCTGTCCATCAAGCGCGGCTCAAAATTCGGCATGGAGAATGCCCACAGCTTCGCGTCTTCCGGGGAAGCAGAGGCCATGCTGGCAGAAGGAGCGGAGCGGCTGGCCGGGGCGGGATACGCGCCCTATTATCTCTATCGGCAGAAGTATATGGCGGGGAACCTGGAGAACGTCGGCTATGCACTGCCGGGCAAGGAGAGCGTCTATAATATCGATATTATGGAAGAGGCGGCCAGCATTCTGGCGTTTGGAGCGGGCGCAATCAGCAAAAAGGTTTCAGGCGGCGTGGTAAAAATCCGCCGGGCGCCGGCCATTAAGGACGTGCCCAAATATATCCAGCGCATCGGGCAGATGATAGAGCGCAAGCGGGAGCTTTTTGGGCAGGAGTAGAAAAAAGCAGGGCTGCGTTGACTTTTGCAGCCTTAAAACCTATAATGAAACCAAGTTAAAGTTTGGAAAAATGCAGGAGGAGAAAGCGTGAAAATTCAGGCGCCTAAGGGGACGAGAGATCTGATTCCCCAAGAGAGCTATCAATGGCAATATATCGAAGGAAAACTGCGGGAGATCACCGCGAGATTCAATATCCGGGAGGTGCGCACGCCGATTTTTGAGCACACCGAGCTGTTTTTGCGCGGCGTGGGCGACACGACGGATATCGTCCAGAAAGAGATGTATACCTTCGAGGACCGCGGCGGCAGATCCATCACACTGCGCCCGGAGGGAACGGCGGGGGCAGTGCGCTCCTTTATCGAGCACGGGCTTTGCGACGGCCCGCAGCCGACCAAGATGTGCTACATTGCCGCGCCGGTTTTCCGGTATGAAAAGCCCCAGGCAGGGCGGCTGCGCCAGCACCACCAGTTTGGCATCGAGATTTTCGGCGCCAAGAGCGCAACGGCGGATGCCGAGGCGATTCTGCTGGCCTATACCGTGCTCAATACGCTGGGCGTACATAATCTTTCGCTTAATATCAACTCCATCGGATGCCCCGAGTGCCGGCCCAAATACAGCGAGGCGCTCAAGGCGTATTACCGAGATAGAAGGGGCGATCTCTGCCCCACTTGCCTGGAACGGCTCGAGCGGAACCCTTTGCGCCTGCTGGACTGCAAAGAGGAGAAGTGCCAGAAGATCGCCCAGAATGCTCCCAAAATGGTGGATTATCTCTGCGAAGATTGCCAGCAGCATTTTGACCAGCTGCAGGGGTATCTCATGGATGCGGGAGTGGAATTTAAGATTAACCCTTATATCGTCCGCGGGCTGGATTACTACACCAAGACGGTTTTCGAGATCATCTCTTCCGAGATTGGCGCCCAGGGAACGGTTTGCGGCGGCGGCCGCTACGACGGCCTGGTAGAGGAGATTGGCGGGCCGCAGATGTGCGGCGTGGGCTTTGGCATGGGCATGGAGCGCCTGCTTCTGGTTATGGAGGCGGCGGGCGTGCAGATTCCGCAGCCCAAAGCGCTTCGGGTTTTCCTCTGCACCATGGGAGAGGATGCGCGGCGCAAGGGCTTTGCACTCATGGGGCAGCTGCGCAGCCAGGGCATCTCGGCGGATATGGATCATAACGCGCGCAGCCTAAAGGCGCAGATGAAATATGCCAATAAGCTTGGCGCAGACTATGTTGCGCTTCTGGGAGAGGACGAGCTGGCCCGGGGATGCTGCAAACTGCGGGATATGAAGGGGAGCGAAGAAAGGGAGGTTCCGCTCAGCAATTTGGCTGAAACGTTGAGGTAATAAAAATGGGAGAGAAATTAAGCGGCTGGAAACGCTCGGGCATGTGTGGAGAGTTTTCCGAAAAAGATATTGGAAGAAGCGTTACGCTGATGGGCTGGGTCAACAGCCGGCGCAACCTGGGAGGGCTGATTTTCGTCTGGCTGCGGGACAGGAGCGGCGTCATTCAGCTGGTTTTCGACGAGGCGGCGAAGAAGGATTATTTTGAGGACGCAGAAAGCCTGCGCAGTGAATATGTCATCGCGGTAAAAGGCGAAATCATCGCCAGAACGCCGGAAAACTACAACGACGATTTGCCCACGGGCAGGATTGAAGTGCGGGTAGAGGAGCTGAAAATTCTCTCTACGGCGCTGACGCCGCCCTTCGAGATCGAGGAAAATTCCAAGGTCAAAGAGGAACTGCGGCTCAAATACCGCTATCTGGATCTGCGCCGCCCGGATATGCAGCGCAACCTGATGCTCAGAAGCCAGATTGCCATGTCGACGCGGCAATACCTCTTTGAGCAGGGCTTTTTGGAAATTGAGACGCCCATTCTGCAAAAGAGCACGCCCGAGGGCGCCCGGGACTACCTGGTTCCATCCAGAGTGCACCACGGCAAATTCTATGCCCTGCCCCAATCCCCGCAGATTTTCAAGCAGCTTTTGATGGTTTCGGGCATGGATAAATACTACCAGATCGCCAAGTGTTTCCGGGATGAGGACCTGCGGGCAGACCGGCAGCCGGAGTTTACGCAGGTGGATATGGAGCTTTCCTTTGTGGAGGAAGAGGATATCATCGCCGTCAACGAAGGGCTGTTCCAGAAAGTGTTCAAGGATACGCTGGGCATCGATATTCCGCTTCCGCTTCCGCGGCTGACCTGGCAGCAGGCGATGGACCGCTATGGCAGCGATAAGCCGGATACCCGGTTTGGCATGGAACTGACGGATCTGAGCGATATTGCCAAAGACTGCGGCTTTAAGGTGTTTGCAGAGGCGGTGAAAAACGGCGGGAGCGTCCGGGCAATCAAGGCGGAGCAGGCGGGTCTTTCCAGAAAAGAGATCGACGCGCTGGGTGAGTTCGTCAAGACATACGGCGCGAAGGGCCTGGCCTGGATGAACCTGAAGGCAGAGGGCCTGAATTCGCCCATTGCAAAGTTCCTTTCGGAGCAGGAAATTGCGGCGATTTTGGAGCGGATGCAGGCAAAGACGGGAGATGTGCTCTTCTTTGTCGCGGATGCGAACAAGACAGTCTATGCGGCGCTGGGCGCACTGCGGCTGGAGCTGGCAAAGCGGCTGAACCTGATTCCCGAAAACCAGTGGAACCTGCTTTGGGTAACAGAATTCCCGCAGTTTGAATACAGCGAGGAAGAGGGGCGGCTTGTGGCAATGCACCATCCCTTCACTTCGCCCATGGACGAAGATTTGGAGCTTTTGGAGACTGCTCCGGAGAAAGTGCGGGCAAAGGCATACGATATTGTGCTCAACGGCACTGAGCTTGGCGGCGGTAGCATCCGGATCCACGATTCGGCTTTGCAGGAGCGCATGTTCCGGGCGCTGGGATTCACCAAGGAGCAGGCCTGGGAGCGCTTTGGCTTTATGATGCAGGCCTTCCAGTATGGCACGCCGCCGCACGGCGGGCTGGCTTACGGCCTGGATCGGCTGGCGATGCTGCTCTCGGGGAGCCAGAGCCTGAGGGATGTGATCGCATTCCCGAAGGTGCAGAACGCATCGGATCTGATGTGCGAGGCGCCGGATCTGGTGGATGAAAAACAGCTGGCGGATCTTGGCATTGCAGTTTTGCCGGAAGAGGAATAAAAAGCCATTTTTTACAGACAATAGATAAAAATACGGAGGTAGAGCAATGAGCGTTGTAACAGTAACTTCTGAGAATTTCCAAAAGGAAGTTTTGCAGGCAGAGCTGGCGGTTGTAGATTTTTGGGCTTCCTGGTGCGGCCCTTGCAAGATGTTTGGCCCGATTTTTGAAGAGGTCGCGGAGCAGGTGGAGGGCGTTACCTTCGCGAAGCTGAATGTGGACGATGTGCCGGATTTGGCCAGCCAGTTTAAGGTGATGTCTATTCCGACAGTTATCTTCTTTAAAAATGGGCAGGCAGTGCGCAAGAGCCTGGGCGTCATCTCGGCGGCGGAGCTCAAAGAGATGATCGAAGCTGCAAAAGCATAGCCAAAGCAAAAGAGCGGGGCGGGGGCCACGCTCTTTTTTATGCAAAAAATGCGGCAGAGCGCTTTTGCTGCCTGCCCCTTTTTTTATTGCTTCAATTATGATATGATAAGCGGGTAAAAATAGAGTTGGAGAAGAGACGTGCGCTTAACAAAAATCGAAATCAACGGCTTTAAATCCTTTGAGAAGAAAACCGAACTTTTGATCAATAGAGGCATTACGGGCATCGTCGGCCCGAACGGCAGCGGCAAGAGCAACATTGCGGACGCCATTCGCTGGGTGCTGGGCGAGCAGAGCAGCAAAAACCTTCGGGGCACCAAGATGGAGGATGTCATTTTCAACGGCACGCAGAACCGCCCCAAAAAGGCGTTTTGCGAGGTCTACCTTTCCTTTGACAACGAAGACGGCCGCATTGCCAGCGATTACAGCGAGATTACCATTGGCAGAAAGATGTTTCGCTCGGGAGAGAGCGAATATTATCTGAACGGCAGCAGCGTGCGCCTTAAAGATATTTTGGAGATCATCCGGGATACGGGCATCGGCAAAGAGGGGTATTCCATCGTGGGCCAGGGGCGCATCGACGAGATTCTATCCAGCAAGCCGGTTGCCAGGCGTAAGGTTTTTGAAGAGGCGGCGGGCGTCATGAAGTTCCGCACGCGCAAAGAGGAATCCGAGCACAAGCTGGAGCGGACGCAGGAGAACCTGACCCGGGTTGAGGATATTTTAGGCGAGCTTTCCGGCCAGATTGGGCCATTGCAGGAGCAGGCGGAGAAGACAAAGACGTATTTGGAGCTTTTCGAGCGGCAGAAGTTTTTGGACATGAATTTATATGCCCAGAACTATGAGCGCATCCAAAAGCGCGTGCAAAAGCTTTCGGAAGAGCTGGCCGAGCTGGAAGCGGCCATCGAGGCAGAGCAGAGCGGCTTTGGCAGCAGCGCCATGGAGACGGAAGAGCTGAGCGGGCGCCTGGAACAGCTGGAGCAGGAATTGGCGCAGGCGCGGGAAGAGCTCTCCGGCCTGGGCGCAGAGGCCGAGCGCATGGCCGGGGAGAGAAACCTGCTGGCTGAGCGTATGCTGGCTGTGGATCGGGAACTGGGGCGCTTGGAAGAGGAGCGGGCAGCCGGGCTTGCGCAGGCGGAAGAGCTGGCTGGGCAAGTGGAAGAACTGCAGGAACAGCAGGGAAGTATTTTAGAACAGATGCGGGGCGTGGATGCGGCTCTGGCCGAGGCTCTGGCCCAAAAGGCCGAGCAGGAGGACAAGCAGGGGCGCAAGAACCGCAGAAGAGAGGAGCTGCGCCAGCGGCAGTTCAGCCTGCTGGCTGAGACAGCGGAAAAACAGAGCGAGCTTTCGGCCCTGGAGATGAAGGAGGAGAACTTTGCCTCCCGCACACAGGAAGCGCAGGAGCAGCAGGCGGAAAAGAGGGAGCAGGAAGAGGGGCTCCGCCGCCGCCTGGAGGAGCAGAAAGCGGCGCAGGCAAAAAGGCAGGAGCAAAGCGCCGCAATCATGGGGCAGATCAACGAAAACAGGGCTTTGACCGGAAGCTGCCGCCAGAAGGAAAAACAACTGGAAGAGGCGCTGGGCAAGGCGAGAGCGGCAGAAAACGACGCGCGCAGCCGCAAGGCCATGCTGGAAGGGCTGAAGGCGGAATACGAGGGGTATTCCCAGGGCGTGCGCAATTTGATGCGGGCGGCCAAACGCGAAAAGAGCATGCAGGGAGCGCTTTTGGGCACGCTGGCCGAGCTGATCGAGGTGCCCGAGCAATATGAGGCGGCGGTGGAGGCGGTGCTGGGCGGCGCACTGCAAAACGTGGTTGTGCCGGGGGAGCAGGAGGCCAAGATGGCCATCGCGCTTTTGCGCAGGGAGCATCTGGGCCGGGTAACTTTTTTGCCGCTGGCGGCGCTGCGCGTCAATCACCTAAATCCCAAAGAAAAGCAGGCGCTGGGCACGGAAGTCATCCTGATGGCGGACCAGGCGGTCCGGGCCAAGGGGGAGGCAAAGCGGGCGGTAGAGTTTTTGCTGGCGCGCACGGCCATCGTCAAGGATATGGACGACGCCGTCGTTTTGGCGCGGCGGGCGGGATATTCTTTTCGGATTGTCACATTGCAGGGGGATATCGTCAACCCGGGCGGCGTGATGACGGGCGGCAGTATGCAGAAAAAACAGTTTGGCTTGCTTTCCCGGGAGAGGGACATCGAAAAGCTGGGTGTTTTGCTGAAACAGAAGGCAGAGCAGGCGGCAGAAGCTGGGCGGACACTGCAAAATTGCAGGGAGCAGGCGGCGGCTTTGCAGCAGAAGGAACAGGCGCTGCTGGGCAAGCTCAAGGAGCAGGAAATTGCCGCGGCGGAACAGCGCAGCGAGACGGCCGCCCTGGAACAGCAATTGGCCGGGGTTCGGGCAGAGATTGCAGAGCTGGAGGGCAGGCTATCCGGCGCATCGCAGGAGAGCGAAGAGAATAAAAAGAAGATAACAGAGCTTTCCGCATATCTGGAGGAGCTGGCGGCACGGGCGCTGGCAGTGCGCCAGGAAGGGGAACAGCTGGATCAGGAGCAGGATACCATAAGCGCTGGGCTGGATGAGCAGATCAGCAAAATGCGCATCGCCCGGGCGGAGGCGGCCAAGGACAGCCAGGCGCTTTCCGAGCGCATGGAGCGCATGGAGGCGGAGATTGCGGCGTTAGAAGCTAGAGCGGAAGCCAAGAGAAGAAGCTGTGAGGAGCAGGCTTCGGCTAAAAGTGCGCTGCTGCGGGAGGCCGAGCGGGCAGAAAGCTTGGAGAAAAATGCGCAAAAGCAGATGCAGGAGAGAAAGGAGAGCATCGAGGCACAGGAGCAGACGCGCGCCATCATGAAAGAGGAGCTGGGCCGCAGGCAAAAGCATAACTCGGAATTTCAGCTGCGCCAGACAGAGCTCATCGACCACAAATACAAGGTGGAGAGCCAGTTAGAGCGCTCTAAACTGACGTTGGAGACAGCGGGAGACAAGATCTGGGAAGAATATGGCCTGACTTATGCGGATGCCCAGCCCATGCGCGCGGAGATCAGTTTTCAGGAGGCCAGCCGGGAAGTGCAGCAGATACGCGGCAGGATTCGCGAGCTTGGGACGATCAACCCCAATGCCATTGAGGATTACGCGCGGGTTTCCGAGCGGTTTACTGAGCTGACGGCGCAAAAAGAAGATCTGGAAAAAGCGCAGGTCGATTTGCATAAAGTGATCGCGGAGATCGTCTCTGGAATGCGCACGACCTTCCGGGAAAAATTCGATCAGATCAGCAAGAGTTTTCAGGAGATTTTTCAGATTCTGTTCGGTGGCGGCAGGGCGCAGCTTTCGCTGGAGGACGGCGATATTATGGAATGCGGCATTGAAGTGAGCGCAGAGCCGCCGGGCAAGAAACTGCAGCATATTTCGCTGCTTTCGGGCGGCGAGCGGGCGCTGACGGCCATTGCGCTGCTGTTTGCCATGATCAAAATCAACCCGTCGCCGGTTTGCCTGCTGGACGAGATCGACGCGCCGCTGGATGAGGCGAATGTGGTGCGGCTTTGCGACTACGTACAGACGCTTCAGCAGCAGTCGCAGTTTTTGGTGATCACGCACCGAAAGCCGACGATGGCCATGTGTTCCTCGCTTTACGGCATAACCATGGAGGAAAAGGGCGTCTCGAAGATTGTATCGGTCAAGATAGACGAATAGGGGGGAGAATATGGGCTTTTTTGAGAAATTGAAACAGGGGCTGGAAAAGACAAGAGCGGGATTTTCTGAAAAAATTTCGGGCGTGCTCTCGGCCTTTACCCGGGTGGACGAGGATTTGCTGGAAGAGCTGGAGGAAGCGCTGATTCTCTGCGATATGGGCGTGGAGACGGCGATGGCTGCCATTGGTTCCCTGCGGGAGAAAATCAAGCAGGAGCGCATCAAGGAGCCGGAGCAGGTGCGGGAGGCGCTGGGGGAGATCATCGAACAGCTGGTGCGCTTTGATATGCCCGAAGAGCGCTTTCCCAAGGTGATTCTGGTGGTGGGCGTCAACGGTGTGGGCAAGACGACCTCCATCGGTAAGATCGCAAACGTCTATAAAGGGCAGGGCAAAAGTGTGCTGCTCTCGGCGGCGGATACCTTCCGGGCGGCGGCCAGCGAACAGCTGAGCATCTGGGCCGAGCGCGTGGGTGTGCCTATCGTCAAATACGGGGAAGGGGCAGACCCGGCCGCGGTAGTATACGATTCGCTGGATTCGGCAAAAGCGCACGGCACGGACGTCGTCATCTGCGACACGGCGGGGCGGCTGCACAATAAGAAGAACCTGATGAACGAGCTGAACAAGATCGACCGGGTAATCTCTCAGCAGTACCCGGAGGCCAGCCGGGAGACGCTGTTGGTGCTGGACGCGACTACGGGGCAAAACGCCATCGCACAGGCCAAGGAGTTTTCCAGCGTCGTGCATGTGGATGGGCTGATCCTCACAAAGCTGGACGGTACGGCCAAGGGCGGCGTTGTCTGCGCGATTAAGCAGGAGCTGGGCATTCCGGTGCGCTATATCGGCGTGGGCGAGGGCATCGACGATTTGCAGGTGTTTGACCCAAAGGAATTTGCCAGAGCGCTGGTCGGCTGAATAAAAAACTGACAAGGCTTTTGCCTTGACAGATGGGAAAAAGTGTAGTAAGATGGTAGAGTTGAAAAAGGAAGTAACGCCTTCCCTGCTGCTGGATTTTTACGGACAGACGCTGACGGGCAAGCAGAGGGAAGTGATGGAGCTATATTATAACGAAGATCTTTCTCTCTCGGAAATTGCGGAAAACCAGAAGATTTCCCGCCAGGCAGCGCTGGACAGCATCCGAAGGGCGGAAAAGCATCTGGAGCAGATGGAACAAAAGCTGGGGATGCTGGAGAAATATCGGGTTTGCATGGCGGCGGCACAGGAGATGGAGCGCCTGGCGAAAGGTGCTCAGAGCGAGCGGCAGCTGCTGGAGCAAGCGGAACACATCCGAGCGGTATGGGGGGATAGCTAGTGGCATTTGAAGGGCTGGCAGAAAAACTTCAAAATGTTTTCGATAAACTGACGCGCCGGGGCAAGCTCTCCGAGGCGGATATTAAGGCGGCCATGCGGGAAGTCAAGCTGGCGCTTTTGGAGGCAGACGTCAACTTCCTGGTCGTCAAAAAATTCGTCAAGGCAGTTTCGGAGAAGGCTGTGGGAAGCCAGGTTCTGGAGAGCCTGACGCCGGGGCAGCAGGTGATCAAAATCGTCCGCGACGAGCTGGTGAGCCTGCTGGGCGGGCAGATTTCCGAAGTGAAATTCGCGCCGGCACCGCCGACGGTGATTCTGATGGCCGGCCTTCAGGGCGCGGGCAAGACGACCATGTGCGGCAAACTCGGCCTGCATTTTAAGAAGATGGGCAAAAAGCCCATGCTGGTGGCATGCGATATATACCGGCCGGCGGCCATTGACCAGCTCAAAGTTGTGGGCGGGCAGGCGGAAGTTCCGGTATTTGAGATGGGGCAGAAGAACCCATCCAAAATCTACAAAGAAGCGCTGAAGGAATGCAAAAACAAGGGCTGCGACGTTCTGATTGTGGATACGGCAGGGCGGCTACACATCGATGAACAGATGATGAGCGAGCTGACCGAGCTGCGGCAGACGGCGAATCCGGCGGAAGTGTTGCTGGTCATCGACGCGATGACGGGCCAAGACGCCGTTAACGCGGCAAAGGCCTTTAATGAGCAGGTAGAGCTGACGGGCGTCATCCTGACCAAGACGGACGGCGACACCCGGGGCGGTGCGGCGCTGTCGGTCAAAGACGTTACGGGAAAGCCCATCAAGTTTGTGGGCACAGGCGAGAAGCTGACGGATTTGGAGCCGTTCTACCCGGATCGCATGGCCAGCCGTATTTTGGGCATGGGCGACGTGATGAGCCTCATCGAAAAGGCAGAGCAGAATTTCGATGAAAAGCAGGCCCGGGAGCTGGAGCAAAAAATTCGATCGCAAAAGCTGAACCTGAACGATTTTCTGGAGCAGATGCGGCAGGTTTCCAAGATGGGCTCAATGGAGGATATTCTGGGTATGCTGCCTGGGGGCAGCAAGCTGGCCGGCGCCAGCATCGATGAGAAGCAGTTAAAGCGCACGGAAGCCATCATCACTTCCATGACCAACGCCGAGCGGGAAGAGCCGTCTATCATCAACGGCAGCCGCAGAAAGCGCATTGCCGCCGGCAGCGGCACCAGCGTGCAGGACGTCAACCGGCTGCTTAACCAGTTTGAGCAGATGAAAAAGATGATGAAGATGATGACGGGCAAAGGCAAGAAGCGCAGAAAAGGCATGATGGGCCTGCCGTTTTAGGCGGCCTTCAGATAATTTTAATTTCACGACGTGAAAGAAGAGGAGAAAAACTATGGCAGTAAAGATTAGATTTAAGAGAATGGGCGCAAAGAAGAATCCGTTCTACCGCATTGTTGTGGCAGACAGCAGAAGCCCCAGAGACGGCCGCTTCATCGAGGAGCTGGGCTACTACAACCCCATGAACAAAGAGCTCAAGCTGGACAACGACAAGGCGGCAGAGTGGGTGAAGAAGGGCGCTCAGCCCACGGATACCGTTCGCGCGCTGCTCAAGAAAAACGGCGCGATTCAGTAAGCCTGGAAGGAAACGGCCATGATGTTGGAACTGGTAGAATTTTTGGCGAAGTCCCTGGTGGAAGATCCTTCTGCGGTTCGCGTCAGCGAAAAGGAGGAGGGCGACAGCGTCGTCATCGAGCTGAATGTCGCGGAGAGCGATATGGGCAAGGTGATCGGCAAGCAGGGGCGCATCGCCAAGGCCATCCGCACAGTCGTCAAGGCGGCTTCGGCGCGGACGGGCAAAAAATACACTGTGGAGATCGTGTAGTTCATGGATTATTTTGAACTGGGACAAGTGCTGAAGCCCCAAGGCATCCGAGGGGAGATTAAGCTGCGCCCCTACACAGATGATTTAGAGCGCTTCGGCGCTCTTTCTCATGTATTCCTGAAAAATGGGAAGAACTATGAGAAGCGCGGGGTGCAGAGCGCGCGGGTCTATAAGGAATTTGCTTTTCTCAAGCTGGAGGGGACGGAGGACCGCAATGCGGCAGAGCTGCTGCGCGGGAAAAGGCTCTATATTGATCGGGAAAATGCCGCTCCGCTGGAGGAAGGCGCCTGCTATATTGCCGATTTAATCGGCCTTCGCATTTTAGATGAGCAAGGCAATGAACTGGGCGGGATTCAGGAGATCATGCAGATTGCCGGCGGAGTGGACGTTTACCGGGCTTCTGGCCCCAGGGGCGGCATGATGTTTCCGGCGGCCCCCGGCGTCATCCTGCAAAAGAGCCCGGAGGAGGGGCAAATCGTCGTGGATGCGGCGCGTCTGGCAGAGGTTGTGCTATATGACTAATTTCCATATTCTCACGATTTTTCCCGAAATGTTTGAATCCTTTCTGGGGGTCAGCATTTGCAAGCGCGCGCTGGACGCGGGGCATATTGCGGTTTCTCTGCATAACTTCCGGGATTACACGCTGGACAAGCACAGGAGAGTAGACGACGCGCCTTTCGGCGGCGGGGCCGGGATGCTCATCGCGCCCCAGAGCGTATTTGACTGCTTTGAGGCCATCGAGCAAAGCCAGCAGGGAAAGAAGAAAATCAACCTATATCTATCTCCGGCGGGGAAAGTGCTGGACCAAAAGCTGGCGGCGGAGCTGGCGGAGTATGAGGAGATTAACATCCTATGCGGCCATTACGAGGGCGTGGATCAGCGCATCCTGGATGCTAAAATAGACCAGGAGATCTCCATCGGTGATTATGTGCTGACGGGCGGAGAGCTGCCAGCTATGGTGCTGATGGACTGCGTCATGCGTCATGTGCCGGGGGTGCTGGGCAACGAACAAAGCGCAAAGGGAGAATCCTTTTCCTTTGACGGCCTGCTGGAATACCCGCAGTATACCCGGCCGGCAGAGTTCCGCGGGATGCAGGCGCCGGAGGTTTTGCTTTCCGGGCATCATGCGAATATCCTGGCATGGCAGAGAAAAAAGGCCATTGAAAAGACGGCAAAAAACAGGCCGGATCTGCTGGAGAAAGCGAATCTGACGCCGGAAGAGCGCAGAGCGCTGGCAAAAGGCGGGCTGGAGAATGAGCTTTAAAATCGCTTGCTGGCGGGAGAAAGGAAGTCTATATTTCGGAGGGGCCTTCCGGCCGGAAGAAGCGGCGCCGAAAAATGCGGAAATTCCAAAAAAATGGGAAAGATGCTTGCAATGGCAAGATGAGGTATGATATAATACCAATGTTTGTATGAGAGGCGGTCCGCTGCCAATAGGGCATGAACGCCGGTAAAAGGAAGGAGGAAGCAAGTATGCAGGATTTAGTGAAATTTGTTGAAGATTCTCAGCTTCGCTCTGATCTACCCGAGCTGGAAATAGGCGATCTTCTCCGTGTGCATCTGAAAATCAAAGAAGGCAACAGAGAAAGAATACAGGTCTTTGAGGGCTATTTAATCGCTAGGCAGGGTGGCGGCGTAAGAGAGACGATCACCGTGCGCCGCGTCAGCTATGGCATCGGCGTCGAGAGAGTGTTGCCTCTGCATTCGCCAAAGATTGACCACATCGAGAAAGTCAGAAGTGGTAAAGTCAGAAGAGCAAAACTCTACTATCTCCGTGACAGAGTCGGCAAGGCCGCAAGAATCAAAGAGAGATAAACTGATAACTGAAGGTTGGACAAGGGTATTTGACA
>CAMSSU010000013.1 GCA_947063485.1 uncultured Clostridia bacterium
AGACAGACAGACAGACAGACAGACAGACAGACAGACAGACAGACAGACAGACAGTAGATAATAATCTGTCCTCTTTTGCGTTGCCAATATTTTGCATATCACAGCGTGCAATCTGATTTTTTCAGTTTGCATGCTGTTTTTTGTTCGCTTTTTTCATTATAATTGAGGAGGGACAGGAAATGAAAAAATACACAGGATTTTTGCTGGCGGCAATACTGCTGTGCGGCTGTATTTTGGGCAGCATCGGCATTGCGCCAAGAAGCGTACGGGCAGAAGGCACCGCGTATGTGGCCGAAGACGCGCCGGCCTCCGTCAACGCCGGATATACGCCGACACAGCTGATCAACGGCTCCTTTGAGAATTTTCCGGCGGATAAATTTTCTAGTGTGGGGGCAGACTGGGCACTGTGGGGAAGAGGGCTGAATCGCTCTGATGGCGCACCCTGGCATACAACGGATACTGTGTTTGACATTTTTCAGAAAAGCGACAAGGCAGAATATTACGCGGGAGCACTTGGCGTTGAGTATACCCCGTTCGGTGATTTTTGCGTTGAATTAAACGCCGATACGAATGGCGTACTTTATCAGGATCTGCCGACAAACTCCAGGGATATTATCTACTGGAGTCTGTATCACGCGCCGAGGGAGATAATGGCTACAAAAATACAATCCATGAACGTCCATATCGGAGCGCCTGCCGGAGCGCCGTCAGGCGTAAACCCGAATATTTCGGGCGGTGCAAAATGGACAACCGCCGCCCTCTCGGGTACCGGCGGATATGATGTTCCCGGCGGCCGCGTGGCGCTGACGGTAACAATCCCCGACGGCGGAATCAACGCATCCACCAGAGGAACCTGGAAGCAGGCCTATGGTGTATACATCGTTCCCGCGGGGCAGTCTACCACGCGCTTTGCTTTTACCGCAGAGCAGGGCGGCGCGTATGGCAATATACTGGATAATATTCACTTCGATACCCTTTTGGGTAATCTCAAGGTTACCAATGCCGGGGAGAATCTGCATGTAACCGGGCACTGGGGCAAATGCGATCAGAACGACGGGCAAACGCTGGACTACCTCTTTAAAAATAAGGACGGCGATGTCGTGGCCAGCGGCGCCATCGATATGTCCCAGCTGACCGGAGATGATTTCCAGGTGGATATCGATACCAGCAAGATCGGTCTGGATGAAAACAGCATGGCGGAGTTTTGGCATTCAGCTTATCCAGATGTAAAAACGCCGGTCGACCTTTCCATGCTCTTCTTCCGGGATGATCCCAAATACGATATTCCCAAAGCGGATATCGGCAAACCCACCGCGCCCATCGATGTGACGGACGGCGTCTCGGGCGGAAAGCCCGGCTATACCTTCAGCGCAGAAGGCCTGCCGGACGGCTTTTCCATCAGCGCCGACGGCGTCATCACCGGGAGCTATCCGCATCCCACAAAACCCGGCACAGCCACCATCAAAGTGACGGACAGCGAAGGAGCGTGGAGAAGCATCGAGATTGCCTATGGCGGCACAGCGCCCATTGCTATTGATGCGCCGGCGGATCCCGTGAACCCGGGCGAAGCCAAAAGCTTTACGATCGATCCGATTCCGCCGCAGGAATTTACCGGCGGAGAGATTACGCCCGAGATCGTGGTGCGCGATCCGGATGGGAATCCGCTGACGAAGGATGTTGATTACACGGTAGAGTATCAAAATAACGTGGAGCCAGGCGAGGCGATAGTAGTGATCAAAGGCATCGGTGATTATGCCGGAACGCTGGAAGGCGCATTTTCCATCAAAGCGCCGCCGGGGACGGATGAGAAAGCGCCGCCAAAGGCGGATACACCGGCAAAAGACGGAGATGGAGATTCCTCCATGCCAAAGTTGGGCGATCGGACAAGCCAGCAGTTCTGGTTTGCGATGATGATGCTGTTCCTTTGCACCGGAGCTGTTTTGGAGCTTTTCAAACTCTCCCGCTACACCTGCAAGCACTGAGAGATAAAAAGGAGCGCTTTGGGTAAATTCCCAAAGCGCTCTATTTTTATAGCCAATGTCCGTTGGCCTTCTTATAGAAGCGCTTGATGATCTGCGCGCCCAGGCAGTATCCCGCCAGCAGAACGGCCAGCCAGGGCAGGAAGGCGGCGGGCAGGGCCGCCATATCCAGATAGGCCGCAAAGCCGCCAAAACCGATGCCGATGGTCAGCGCGGAGAAGAGCAGGGTGGTGGCCAGCAGAAGGCCGGCTGGCCTGCTCTGGGCAAAGGGAACCCTCTCTGTGCGGATCATGTGGACAACAAGAATCTGCGAGAGCGTCCCGTAGACGAAGTTGCCGCATTGGAACAGCGCGGCGTTCTGCACGGTATTCGCGCCCATGGCCCACCAGAGCACGCCGTAGCAGCAGAGGTCGAAGAGCGAGGAGAGCGGCCCCATGGAAAACATGAATTTCTGGATACTGGCCGTATCCCACTTATGCGGCGTTTTGAGATAGGAATCGTCCACCCGGTCAAAGGGGATGCCCAGCTGGGCGAAATCGCAGAGCAGGTTTTGGGCCAGAATCTGCACGGGCTTCAGGGGCAGGAAGGGGAACAGGATGCTGGCCAGCACCACGGAGATCATGTTGCCGAAATTGCCGCTGGCCGCCATCTTGATATATTTCATGATGTTGCCAAAGGTTCTGCGCCCTTCCAGCACGCCCTGCTCCAAAACCATCAGATCCTTTTTCATCAGGATGATATCTGCCGTTTCTTTGGCGATATCCACGGCGCTGTCCACCGAGATGCCGACGTCGCTCTGGCGCATGGCCAGGGTGTCGTTGATGCCGTCGCCCATATAGCCCACGGTGTGCCCATTGGCCTGAAACGCGGCCACAACCCGCTGTTTCTGCGCAGGGGAGAGCTTGGAGAAAAGGCAGCATTCCCGCACGGCCTTGCAAAGGGCCTTGTCGCTCATGGCCTCCACGTCCACCCCCGTCAGGCAGTGATCCGTATCCACGCCGACTTTGCCGCAGACTTTCACGGCCACGCCCTCGCTGTCGCCCGTTAAGACCACGACTTTGACGCCGTGCTCCTGGAGCGCGGTGATGGCCTGGGCGGCGCTCTGCTTGGGCGGGTCTAAAAAGCCGATAAAGCCCAGCAGAACCATATCTTTTTCATCGCTGGTGTCAAATGCGCCAGCCTCGCGGATCTCGTTTTTCTGAGCCACGGCCAGCATGCGCAGGCCATCGAAGTTGTGCTTCGCATAAACCTGCTGAGCCAGGGCGCGGTGCGCATCGTCCAGCGGGCGGATCTCCCCGCCAAAATCCGCATACGAGCAGATGGCCAGCACTTCCTCCACGGCCCCTTTGGTGATGAGCTGGCGCTTGCCGGCGGAATCTTCCAGGACGACGCTCATGCGGCGGCGGGAGAAATCGAAAGGAATCTCGTCCACATGCCGGTATTCCTCCAGCAGGCCGCCCAGCCCGTTTTTCTTGGCCCGCTCGATGACGGCCACATCGATGAGGTTTTTCAGCCCCGTCTGGAAGTAGCTGTTCAAAAAGGCGTGGCGCAGCACGCGCTGGTCGTCGTCGCCGTTCAAATCCATGTATTTTTCCAGGACGATCTTGTCCTCTGTCAGCGTGCCCGTCTTGTCCGTGCAGAGCACGTCCATCTCGCCGAACGTCTGAATGGCGGAAAGCGTCTTGACGATGGTCTCGTGCTTTGCCATATTGACGGCGCCCTTGGCCAGCGTAGACGTCATGATGACGGGCAGCATCTCGGGCGTCAGCCCGACTGCGATGCTCACGGCAAAGAGCAGGGCGTTGCCCCAGTCGTTTTTGAAAAAGCCGTTGATGAGGAAAATCACGGGAACCATGATGAACATGAAGCGCAGCAATAACTTGCTCACAGAATCCACGCCCTGCTCGAAGCTGTTCTTGGCCCGGTCGCCCGAGAGCGCCTTGGCCATGGAGCCGAAATACGTCTGGCCGCCCGTGGCCGCGACCACCGCCGTGGCGCTGCCGCTGACCATGTTGCTGCCCATAAAGCCCAGGTTTGCGATATCCGTCAGCGCGTCCGAGCCGCCCTTGGGCCTATTGAATTTCTCCACCGGGTTGGATTCCCCCGTCAGCGCCGACTGGGCCACGAAGGCATCCTTGGCCGTGAGGAACAGCACATCGCCGGGCAGCATATCCCCGGCCGAGAGCCGCACGATATCCCCCGGGACGATTTGCGCCATATTAAGCTCGGTATAGACGCCGTTGCGCAGGACATCCGCCTTGTTGGAAATCATGGCCGAGAGCTTGGCGGCCGCGGCAGAGCTGCGCTCGCTCTGGATGAACGAGATGACGCTGGAAACCAGAACCAGCCCGATGATGACAAGCACTGTCGCCCAGTCCGGCCGGGCCGAGAGCATGACGTCCGTGATAAACGTAATCGCGGCAACGAGAAATAGAACGATGTTGAAGGGGTTGATAAACGCCTCTGCCAGCCGGGAGAGAAAGCTGCTCTGCTCGTCGGATGCGATGACGTTCTCGCCGAATTCCTCCAATCGCTCCTCGGCCTGCTCGTCCGTCAGGCCGGAATGCAGGGTAACGAGAGAAGAGAGCGCGTCGTCCGTGGGCAGGTATGCCAGGTGCCGGAGCCTTGCTTCGCTTTCGCTTCTCTTTTGCTGCATGGATGCTCTATCTACTTTTTTTCGAAATAAACTCATGCGATTCAATCCTTTCATACTAGTTTTTGCAATCGTCAACTAAATATGAACAGGACAGAAGAACATGCTAGCTAAAAATGCCGAGGGAGAACAATGGCAAGGGCACATCGTCGTCGCTTTGCAGCAAGGTAAGCAGGCAGTTTCCACTGTGGCTGTTCCGCATACTGTGGCTTATCATGTTCTCACCTCCATTCAAAATACAAAATAAAAGCCTTTGCGCGATGGCAAAGGCACAATAACCGACCAGAACCATCGTCTGAGTTTTAGCTCATAGGGGCAATGAAACTGCATTAGAGCACGCCTTGCATCGACATGCTCTGCTCACCAGCTATTGATGTCTCCATCAGGTCACGGCAGCAGCCCGTATCCGCTATGTAGCCTCACCTACCGATTTCGGTACACTTCAAGCATAGCTCATTTTAGAGGCGCTGTCAATCGCCTGAAAAATTTTTTTGGCCGGGGAGGGCACTCTGGGCAAAGCTGGCGCGGCGTGGTATGATAAGAAAAAAAGGAGGGGTTATCATGGAATTTTTAGAACTCGCAAAAAAGCGGTATTCCGTCCGCAGTTTTTCCAAAAAGCCGGTGGAGCCGGAGAAGCTGGCAGCGGTTTTGCAGGCAGGCCGGCTGGCGCCCACGGCGACCAACGCCCAGCCCCAGCGCATTTTGGTTCTGCAAGGGCAGGAGGAGATGCAAAAGCTGGCCGAGTGCACCAAGTTTACCTTCGATGCGCCCATGGCGCTGGTGGTCTGTGCGGATAAGGGGCAGGCCTGGGTGCGCGGGCATGACGGCAAGAACCACGCGGAGATCGATGCCTGCATCGTCGCCACGCATATGATGCTGGCCGCGGCAGAGCTTGGCCTTGGGAGCACGTGGGTGGGCGTATTTCAGCCGGAACGCGTCGCCCAAACATTCGGCGCCCCGGAAAACTTTGTCATCACGGCCATTTTGCCCATGGGCTACCCGGCAGAGGATGCGAAGCCCAGCGACAGGCACGAAAAGAGAAAGCCGCTGGAAGAGACGGTCTGCTACCACTCGTTTTCCTAGGAAAGCGCAAAAAAGCAGCGCGGGAATGCCGCGCTGCTTTTTGTGTGGTCATTAGAAAAGGAAATTTGTGTTGGCGTGTTCGATAAGCTGTGAGACGATATACTGAAAATTCATAGCAGACTGAATTTTTGAGAGATGCAGCCGGGTATGAAAGCCGGCGGGCGTCTGAAAATCTAAAACGCCATAGCGGCAGACGGGAAGCTTAAAGTTGTTGTTGAAGCGTCTGTCCGGCGTTCCGTCTTTGTTGACATACTGCCAGGAGTAATCGATAATTTCCGCATCCTTAGGGGCAGTATTTTCTACAAAACGGGTGTCGGAGACGGTAATATCCAAATCCTTCATGGCGATAGAGCCGAGCTTTTTCTTTTTTACCAGAAGAAGCGTATCCGGAAGCACATAGAGCTTTTCAGATTTCAGCTTTATATAGTAGCAGTTGGCATTGGTGCGGAGAAAATATGGTTTTCTGCGCTTGACGGAAAGTTTGGTTCTGCCGACTGTCCTGCTGGCGCCGGCGTTTGTCCGGCGGGCCGCCGCAAATACATCGTTCACCTGCCAGACGGCTGAACAGCTTTTCAGGCAGTCTACAGCGGCATCAATATGCGAAAGCCGGTATTGCCCTTCCTCATCCAAATCATAGATGGCTTGGATTTTTGATGTGAACCGATAGACTATCTTTCCGATTATGCTCAAAAAGAGCAGCCAGACAGAGGCGACGATTACTCCTTGTGCATTTGGGTGGTTTTGAGAAAACTGAATAATGGAAATGCAGTATATGCAAAACAGAAACAAAATGGCCCAGTTCAGCAGACGGTTTATTCTCATAAAGCGTTTGATTGCCGCTACAAATGACTCGCGATCGGCGCTGATCACTTCGTCGGCATTTTGAAAGGAATAAAGATAGCCGGACGAATTTTGCTGAGGGACATGGCCGGCAGGCGGCTGGCGCTGCCCTTTACCATGCTCCTGAGACCAGGATAATCCCGTTCCGGGAATGGAGAGGGTTGTCCTCGTTGTGCCGCGGGCAGTTTTGGTGTATCGAATCCCTTTGCCGCCAAAACTATAGCCTACGCCGGATTTGCTGAAGTTGATACGAAAGGCGTTGCCAATCTTTATGCTCTTATAAAAGCGAAATCCCATGATATATCCCCTCCCTGCTTTTATTCTAGCATAGGGGAGGAGGGGATGCAAATTGTTGTCAAAGTTAGAGCGCCAATAAAGTGGGATTTTCGCAGCCATTATAATTTGGCGGCAGATATCTTGAATTTCCCCCACAAAAAAGAGCCGCGGAAGATTCCGCGGCCCCTGTTTTGCCGGTGAAAGGCTATTTTTCTTCTTCGGCCAAGTCACTCTGCTCGATTTTGGAGACGACCGCCCACTCGATGCGGCGATCTTTGATCTCCTGCACCTCGATATGCAGGCCCGCAATATCCAGCGCAGGCGTGCTGCCATCCTCCGGAACGGCGCTGAGAGAATCCAAAATCATGCCGCCCAGGGTGTCGTATTCATCGTCCTCCGGGAGATCCATGCCAAGTGCTTCGGCGATGCTCTCGATATCCGCGCTGCCGGCGATGCGCCAGCGGTTTTCCCCCAGCGGGAGAATTTCCGTCTCGTCCATCGGGTCAAACTCGTCGTAAATATTGCCGACGATCTGCTCCAGCAGGTCCTCCATGGTAACCAGGCCGCTGGTGCCGCCGTATTCATCCACGACGATGGCCATATGCGTTTTGGTGTTCTGCATATTGCGGAACAAGATATCCGTCTGCACCGTCTCGGGCACGAAGTAGGCAGGGCGCAGCAGCTCTGCCAGGGGCAGCGGCTGCTCCTTCTGCGCGTTGATCAGATAATCCCGGGTATTGAGAATCCCCTTCACGTCATCTGCATCTTCCTCGCAGACCGGGAAACGCGAAAGGCCGGTTTCCTCGATGCGCGCCAGAATCTGCTCGGGGCTGTCGTCCAGCCAGATGACTTCCATATCCGTGCGGTGGATCATGATATCCTCGGCAGACTGGTTGTTGAACTCGAAAATATTTTCGATCATCTCTTTCTCACCGGCCTCGATTGCGCCTTTCTCTTCGCCGATATCCACCATCATGCGGATCTCGTCTTCCGAGACTTCTTCCTCCTCCGCGTTCGGGTCTATGCCGAAGAGGCGAAGCAGGCCGTTGGTCGAGACTGTGAGCAGCCAGGTGATGGGGCGCAGGAAGGCCGCGAAAAAGGTGACAACGCCGCAGGCAAACCGTGCGACGCCCTCGGGCTTTTTCATGGCGATGCGCTTTGGAACAAGCTCACCCAGCACGAGCGTGAAATAAGACAGGATAATGGTGATCACGATGACCGCCAAAGTATTGAGCGTTTTTTCGGAAATCCCTGTCACTTGCAAATCGTCCACAAGCCATCTGGTGATGGGCCCGGCAAAACTATCCGCAGCAAATGCGGAGCCCAAAAAGCCGGCCAGCGTAATCGCGATCTGGATGGTGGATAAAAACTGCGTGGGCTGCTCGACGATGCGAAGGAGCCGCTTGCTTTTCTTATCCCCTGCCTCCGCATCCCGGCGCAGGCGGTTTTCATTGAGCGAAACCACGGCCAGCTCGGTGGCGGCAAAGAACGCGTTGACTAGAATGAGAACAAATTGCAGAATAAGTTGAGGCCATATAGGGTCAGGCGACAAAGGATCTGGCAAAGAGTATTCCCCCTTTAAAATAGTAAAATATTTCTCTGATGCGTTTACACAGAGATTAGCACTTATTATACCATAATTTTTGTGAAAGTACAGCAAAATCACCGCGTTCCAGCGGTGATTTTAAAGCGAAAAGAATCAAATTTCCTCGAATTTCTGTAAAAACTGCATCATACGCGCGCTTTTACCCTCGCCCAGCACTTTTTCTGGGCTACCTTCGGCCGCCACAATGCCGCCATCCAAAAAAAGAATGCGATCTGCGACGCTTTTGGCAAATGCCATCTCGTGCGTAACGATGACCATCGTCATCTTTTCCTTGGCCAGCTCCCGGATGACTTTCAAAATCTCGCCCGTCAGCTCGGGATCCAGGGCGGAGGTGGGCTCGTCGAAAAAGAGGATTTCCGGCTCCAGCGCCATTGCCCGGGCAATGGCTACCCGCTGTTTTTGGCCGCCTGAGAGCTGGTAGGGGTAGGCATCGGCCCTCTCGGCCAGGCCGACTTTTTGCAGCAGCGCCCGGGCTTTTTGCTCGGCCTGCTCTCTGCTTTGCCCGGCCACGCGGATGGGGGCAGCCGTGATGTTTTCCAGCACGGAAAGGTGCGGAAAAAGGTTGAAATTCTGAAAAACCAGGCCGGTTTTGCGCTGAAGCGCCCTAAGCGTCTTTTTCTCGGCATAGACGGCAGGGCTGCCCTGAGCCAGCACCTGATCGCAGATTTCGATGCTGCCTGAATCGATGGTCTCCAGCATGAGCGCACAGCGCAGCAGCGTGGATTTGCCCGAGCCGGAAGGGCCGATGATGGCGACGACTTCGCCCCGATCGACGCAGAGGCTGACGCCCTTTAATACGGCGGTATCCCCAAAGCGCTTGGTGATATTTTGCATGGAAAGAAGCGGCTTTTTCATAAAAAACCTCACTTATAATAGGAAAGCTTGCGGCTGAGATAGGAGAAGCCCAGGGAGACGATGCCGTTCATGGCGAAATAGAAAATTCCGGCGATGATGATGGGCAGAGTGGAAAAATTGCCCGAGGCAGAGGTGTTTGCCAGGCGGAAGATCTCCGCGACGCCAATGGTCTGCGCCAGAGCCGTATCCTTGACCAGCGTCATAAACTCGTTGCCCATGGAGGGCAGGATGATTTTGACAACCTGGGGCAGCGTGATGCGGAAAAACGTCTGCATCTTGCCAAACCCCAGCACTTTGGCGGCCTCTATCTGCCCGGGATCGATGGCCTGAATGCCGCCCCGGAAAATCTCGGCGAAATACGCGGCATAGTTGATGGAAAAGGCCAGGATGGCCGCCCAAAAGCGCGGCAGGCCGATGCCCAGCAGATCCGGCGGGACGAAATAGAAGAAGATGAGCTGCAGGATGAGGGGCGTCCCCCGGATGATGAGCAGGAAACTCTCCATTGGGACGCGCACCCATTTGCGGCGCGACATGCGGGCGGCCGCAAACACCAGGCCCAGGGGCAGAGAGAAGAGCAGCGTCAGAAAGAAAACCTCCAGCGTAACGACGGAGGCATCCAGCATATTGAGAAGAAAGGTTTGCAGTGCTTGGCCAGACATAAGCGCTCCTTTTCAAAAATAAGGCGGGAAGCCGGAGCCGCCCGCCGTTTTTACTTCGCTATTCCTGCGCCGCAGGGTTTGCGATATAGTAGTTTGCCACGACTTCATCCATCAAAACGGCATCTGCGCCGCCCGAGGAGAGGTCGAACATGGCCAGCACATAGGTATCCACTTCCACAGCCGCGCCGCCCTTGAGGCTCGCAGCCAGATCCGGAAATTCTGCCAGCGCATCTACGGCAGTGGAGCCGCCTTGCAGAACCAGCGTCTTGCCGGCCAAATCCTCGGCGGTTTTCAGGCCCTTATCGTAGAGCTTCTGTGTGGTTACGATGACCTGGCGGTTTTGCAGATAGGGCATGGAGAGGCAGAGCTGCTCCTGGCGCTCGGGGTTGATGGAAAAGCCATTCCAGATGCAGTCGATATTGCCGGAATTGATTTCTTTTTCCTTTGCCGTCCAGCTGATGGGCTGGAGCACCAGCTCAACGCCCAGGCGCTTGCAGACCTCCGTCGCCACGTCGATATCGTAGCCGACGATGTCGTTGTTCTCATCGCGGTAGCCCATGGGCGGGAAGGAATCGTCCAGCCCCAGGACGAATTTGCCTCTCTCCTGGAGCTTAGACAGGGAATCATCGGTGGCATCCGCCGTAACCAGCGAGGCATCCACGATGCTCACTTCCTTGCCAAACCACTTTTCATCGATTTTGGCCAGCGTGCCGTCTTCCTTCATCTCGACCAGCGCCTTTTCTACAGCCTGGCAGAGCGCCTTATCCTCTTTGCGGAAGCCGATGGCAAACTGCTCTTCTGCCAGAGGCTCGGAGAGGACGACGTATCCTGCGTCTTTCTTTGCGCAGGAAGTCAGGCAAAGGGCGAGCAGCAACAGCGCCGCCATCAAAACCAAAGTAACTCTCTTTTTCATCATTCTTTCTCCAATCTAAATCATTCTTCGCCGAAATACTTCGGGTGAATTCCAAGGACGAATATTATACTAGCATAGTAGCGTAGTAAAGTAAAGAGGAATTTTAACAAAATATTCGGTTTTGCGCGGCAATTTGCCAGGTCGCACTTTTCGCGCCGCGGCAGCCGGGCATTTTGCCAAGAAAAAAAGCGCTGTATTAGCGCTTTTCCTCCTCTTCCTGCGGCGCAAGAAAGAGCTCTGGCGGCAGGCTGCGAATCTGCTCGGGCGTGAGCACGCTGTCTGTCCCAAGGCAGGCAGTACAGCGCGCGCCGCACTGCGGGCAGATGCACCCCAGCGTCAAATCCTCGGACTGCACCATATAAGTGCCGCAATTTTGGCAGCTGCATCGCATAAAAATGCCCTCCTTTTCTATAAAAGAAACCCGGGCCGAGGGGCCCGGGCCTTTTTACGCGGTTAAAAAATGGTTATGGCTGCGGCCTATACATAGGGGACCAGCGTCCGCACGTTCTTCATGAGCGGAGCAAGCCAAATGACGACGAAGGGCGTCAGCGCGATCGGAACGACGTCTGCGATGCCGATCCAGAGGATGCAGTAGGTATACTTCATACCAGTGAAGTAGGAGAGGGAGAGGCTGGTCGTCAGGATCATCAGAACGCCGAACAGGACGCTCCAGAACAGGCTCATGCCGATGAACTTGCCCTTTTTGCCCGGCTCCAGCAGGCTCATCAGGTCAACCTTGCCGCCTTTGAGGTGAATGAGGGCGGGCAGAGCTGCCGAAAGGCCAACCGTGATGCCGTCGGTCAGCGGGCTGTGCAGGGCGATGAAGCTGCCCGAGAGCAGCGCCCAGACGATGGTGCCGATATAGCCGGAGAAGAAGCCGGTAACTGGCCCAAACAGATAACCGATCACCGGGATGATGAATGCGAATGTGCGGAAGTGCACACCGGGGATCAGCGGAATCGGGCAGAGATATGCCCAAAGAATGCCGGTCAACACGCCGAAGATGACGAAGAAGACGATGTTGACAAAGGAGAATTTTCTGGTGTTAGCATTTGCCATGATCATAATTCCTCTCTTTTAATAATTGATTTGCGAGATTTCCTGCAAAATTGCAAAAAGTTTTTCGACCGCGTACGCGAAAAACGCTTGTCCTTTTTCTTTGGTGGCATAGGTGGGCGCGCCGATGACGCCGCTTTTGGTTACATCCTTGGTGCGCCAGCCGGCGTTGACGGGGCCGAACACCGTGACGAACTTATCGCCCGTAAAGCACTCGGCGGGGTCTTCATCCACCGCGAGATCCATGCGCACGGTTTCCGGCCGTGCTTCCAGCATCAGGGAAGTCTCAAGCTCGCAGGCATGGAAGATGCCGTAGGGGCCGGACTGCTGATATTTCTCCCGGGCCTCTGCCCAGAAGGAGGTGAACCACCAATCGAACACATAGACCTGCAGGCCGAAATCGATGCGCAGATCCCGGGAAAGCAGGTTGGCCATATCCGTGTTGCCGCCGTGGCTGTTGAACAGCACCAGCTTTTTGAAGCCGTGCTTTGCGATGCAGCCGGCAATATCGTGCAGCAGGGCATAGTAGGTCTGGGCGGAGAAAGTCAGCGTGCCGCAGAAATCCATATGCTCGTTGCTCTTGCCGATATGAAGCTGCGGCGCGAAGATGACATTGCCGCCTGTATAGCTATCTGCCGCCTCGATGGCCTTATCCATCAGCGTGCTTAAGATGATGGAATCCGTGCCCACGGGAAGATGCGGGCCGTGCTGCTCTGTGGCAGACATGGGCAGCAGGACGATGGTATTATCCTTATCCAGCGCAGAAAGCTGGTCTCTCGATAGATTTTCCCACTTTGCAATCATGGTTTGAAACTCCTTTCGGTTTTTGTTCTATTCCCGCATTAAACCGGGATATAGAAGAGAAAGCGCAGAGCGACCGTCCCGGCGATGGCAACGGCAGTTGCCAGCAGGAACCAGGCATCGTATTTGGATGCCTTGATGGTTTTATAGGACGTGCGCTTGACGCCGAAGTTCAGCTTATAGAAGTGCATGGCCAGCGAGATGGCATGGCCCTTGCCGATGACGCGGAACAGCAGAGGAATCGAGAAGATGATATAGTTCTTGATTTTTGTCGCCGTGCCGCATTCCTCGATTTCCAGGCCGCGGGAGCTCTGGGCTTCCATGATGGCCCGCAGTTCTGTGATGATGATGGGGATGATCTGGAACACCAGGCCGATGGCAAAGCTGATGGAATAGGGCATATGCCATTTGCAGAGGCCCAGAATGATCTCGCTGAAGTTGGTCGTGATGAGCACCATGAAGAAGGAGGCGATCATCAGGTAGATGCGCATGGAATAGACAAAGCCCTTGTAGAAATCGTACCAATCGAAGCAGATGTTCATCCCGAGCACATTGCCCTCATAGAAGATGAGGCCGCCCTCTACCGGAGGCCTTTCAAACAGCCCCAGCACAAACCAGAGCAGGAAGATGAATATCAGAAGCGCTTTGAGCTGTCCCAGCAGTTTGCCCATCTCGGACATGATGCCGCAGCTCAGCCAGATGCCCAGGAAGAACAGGAACAAAAACACCAGCGCCGCGGCGGATTTGGTGAGAGACGTCAGCACGGCCATGGCCAGGAAGAAGAAGAACTTCGTGCGGGGATCCAAGCGGTGCAGGAGGGAATCCTTATCGACATACTGCAAATAATCCATAGTTAGGCATCCTCCCTTTTCAGCATAGCCGCGGCCTGCTCTGCAAATTCCTCGACGTTGTAGCACACTTTGCCAAACCCATAGCGCCGGGAAAGCCGGACGACAGGGGGCAGGCTGATGTTGATGGAATCAAAAATATCGTCTCTGCGGGCGAGGGCTTCTTTGCCGCCCTCGTAGATCTTCTTGCCGCCGCTTAAAATGACGGCGCTGTCCGCCACTTTGAAGACCAGCGGAATCTCGTGGCTGATCATGATGACCGTCTTGCCCTGCTCTTTGAGGAAGGCGATGATCTCCTCCAGCTGTTTTTTGATATGCAGATCCATGCCCAGGGTGGGCTCGTCCAAAATGACGACATCTGCGCTGGAAAACAGCACCGAGAGGATGGTGAGCAGATGCTTCTTGCCCATGGAAAGGTTGATGGGGAAGGTCTCGGCATCTGCGGCCAGGCCGTATTTTTCCAACACTTCCGCAACCTGCTCATCCGTGAAGGGCAGGCCCTGCATCCGGGCGCAGAAGGTAATCTCCTGGGTTACCTTCTGCTCGAAGAGCATGTGCTCGGGGTGCTGGAACACCAGAATGATGTTTTTGGAGATTTGCGCCACCGTCTTTTTGAGGGTGGACTGGCCGTTATAGCGGACGTCGCCGCTGGTGGGCTTATGCAGGCCGTTTAAATGCTTGACCAGCGTCGTCTTGCCCGAGCCGTTCTGCCCCATGATGGCCACCACCTGCCCTTTGGGGAAGGAAGTGTTGATATCTTTGAGCGCGTGGAAGCCGTCCGCGAATATTTTATTGAGCTGATGCGCCGTCAAAAACGCCTCTTCGGGCAGTTCCTGAGCGGCGGAGTCGGGAAGCTCCTTTTGGGCGAAGAGCGCGTCCAGCTGCTGCAGGGCGCCCTGCATGGAATAGAACATGGGAATTTCCGGGCGGATTTTCGCCATGGCGCGATAGATCTCTGCCTCCTGGGGAATGGTAACGCCCAGCTTCTCCTGCAAATCGAAGTTGCGGAAGAACTCCTCTTTTTCGCCGTCGAACAGCACCTGGCCATCCGAAAGGCCGACCACCCGATCCACGATCCCGGCAGACCACTCCAGGTTGTTATCCACGATGAGCACTGTCGTGCCGTCGGCGCGGAGCTGGTTGAGCACACCCTGCACCATCTTTTTGCCGTTGGGGTCCAGCGAGCTGACGGGCTCGTCCATGATCAGAATATTGGGGCGCATGGCCAAAACAGAGGCAATGCAGACGGCCTGCCGCTGCCCGCCCGAGAGCGCCGCCACAGAGCGCTTGCGCAGATACTGCAAATTCAGCAGATCCAGCACATATTCCAGGCGCTCGGAGATTTCCTGGGCAGGAAGGCCCATATTTTCCATGCCGAACGCGATGGCATCTTCCACGCCATAGCCAAACAGCTGGTTCTCCGGCGACTGGCTGACGACGCTGACCAGCGGGTTTTCGCCCAGCTCCAGCTCGCCCTGCAAAACGCCGTTGCTCTCAAGCTTTGGGATGACGCCGCTTAGGATATTGACCAGCGTCGTCTTGCCGCAGCCCGAGGGGCCGACGACGGCCGTTACCGCGCTCTGCCGGATTTCCAGGCTGATATCTTTGAGCACCTCGCTGCCGTCCGGCGTATACTGATAAGTAAGATTTTGGATACGATAATTCAAGAGAAACTCCTTTTGCCGGGGTTAAAATTTAAAAACAGGGAAGGATTCCAGGAAGATGATGTCGTCGCGCGCTCCTGCATCGCCCTCTGCCAGAATGGCAGCCTTGCCCGAGACGATGCCGCCCGCTTTTTTGACCAGCGCTTCCATGGCCTTAAGGGATTCGCCCGTGCTGATGACGTCGTCCACAATCAAAATGCGCTTGCCTTCGATCATCTTGGCCTCCACTTCATCCAGGCAGAGAATCTGCTTTTTCTGCGTCGTGATGGAATAGACCTCGGTTACGAACGGGTTGACCATATAGGGCTTGATGCTCTTTCTGGCGACGAAATAGCGATCCATATTCATCAGCCGGGCCAGCTCCTGCACCAGCGGAATGCCCTTGGCTTCTGCCGTGATCAGATAATCCACTTCGGGCAGCTTTGGCAAAAGCTCTGCGGCCGCTTTGATGACCAGCTGGGAGTCGCCCAGCAGAACAAAGCTGGCGATGCACATATTGTCCGCAACCTGCACGATGGGAAGCTCGCGCAGCAGACCGGCGATGTTGATCTCGTATGTCTTGCTCGTTGGTTTCATAAAATTTCTCCCTTCAAGCCACGCTGTGGCTTGTTTAGAATCTAAAAAATGGCTGAGCGCAAAAACAAACTTGAAGCCAATCGGATTGCTTTTGCGCGTTTTCGCCCTCTCCGCGCGGAAAAAGGCGAAATCTTTCCTTTTATATATGAATTATAAAAGATATTCACAATCTGTTCAAGAGATATTTACGATTCTCTGAAAATTTCTCGAAATAAATAAAAAAAGAAGCGACCAATGTTCGGCACATAGTGAACGTTAGTCGCTTGAATTGCAAAAGGAGCGTTTTAGGGCTGTATGTTCCAGATAATGGAAGGAGATTGGCTAATCCCTGTAAGGATCCCAGAGATGCTTTTTCAGATCCACATTGCCGTTTGGGCGGAAGCAGACGCCCTCGGCCTCCAGCCGGGCGCGCTGATCCGGAAAATCCGGCGCCAGCCTGCCGCAGTGGTTGACACAGCGGTGGCAGGGCAGGTTTTCGGGCGCAAAAAAGAGCGCCTGCCCCGCCATGCGCGGCGCATGGCCAAACCCGGCAAGATGCGCCAGCTGGCCGTAGGTCGCCACGCGCCCGGGCGGGATATGCGCCACGATCTCGTAAACCTTTTTAAAGTATGCTTCCCGCTTCATTGCCGCTTTCCAGATACTGCTTCAGGAACCGGATTGCCTGCACATATCCATCCAGCCCCAGGCCGATGAAGGATTTGACGCAGGCCATGCCGGGGTAGGAGATATGCCGGAAGGATTCTCTCTGATAGACATCCGAGATATGCACTTCCACGGCCGGGATGCTCACGGCCTTGAGTGCATCCAGAATGGCGATGCTGGTATGCGTATAGGCGGCGGGGTTGATGACGATGCCATCCGTGTTGCCGTAAGCGCCCTGAATGGCATCTACAATATCGCCCTCGTGGTTGGACTGGAAGCACTCGCACTCGATGCCCAGGCTCTGGCAAGTCTCCTGCACGAGCTTCAGCAGGCTCTGATACGAGCCCTCGCCGTAGATGTTTTTTTCCCGGATGCCCAGCATGTTGATATTCGGGCCGTTGATGATGAGAAATTTCATGAGAATACTCCTATGATAATCAATTTAGAAAGCAAAGCCGAATTGCCGGCCAAGCGTTCCTGTTTCGCGCGAAAACCAAAAGAGAAAAGATGGGCGGCCTCTTGCCGCGGCGATAAATTCGGGCAGACCAAGCCAGAGAGTCCGCGCCGCCCGGCAGATTGTGCCGGCGGCCAGAGCATCGGCTTCAGCCAGAGGAGGACGCTTATTTTGGCATCTCCTCGCCCAGCAGCGCCAGCACTTTTTCCAGCGTATCCGAAAGCGCGGCGTTGTTGCTCACAGCAAAATCGCAGACGGCCTGATAGAGCGGCCCGCGCACCTCCGCCAGCTTTCGCAGGGCGGCGGGGTCTTTGGAGAGCGGGCGGCCGTCCAGCGGCAGTTTTTCCAGATCTCGGGTCAGCAGGAACACGGCGGCGTTTTGCCGCAGAGCTCTGCGGTTCTCTTCCAGGAGAATCGCTCCGCCGCCCACCGAGAGCACAATGCCCGGGCGCTGGGTCAGCCGGGCAATGGCCTGCTGCTCGTGCCTGCGGAAGCCGGCCTCGCCCTCCTCTGCGAAAATCTCCGGGACGCTTTTTCCGGCGCTCTGCGCGATGGCGTCGTCGCTGTCGATAAACTCCCGGCCCAGCTTTTCGGCCAGCAGGCGGCCCACCGTGGTTTTGCCGCTGCCCGGCATCCCGACGAACACCACGCTTTTCAGCCGGCTTTCCAGGTTTTTCAAAATCTGCTCGGTTTTCTCCGCGGGAATGCTCTTTTGCAGAAACACCTCGCAGGCCGCCTTTGCCTGGGCGACGAGCATGGGCAGGCCGTTGGTATGCGGGATGCCCAGCGCCTCGGCCTCCAACAGCAGCGCGGTTTTGAGCGGGTTATAGATGACGTCCACTAAGCCCTCTAGCTGCGGGAACTGCGCCAGGCCAAGGGGCGCCTGGCCGTTCTGCGGGAACATGCCCACAGGCGTGGTGTTGAGGATAATCTGGGCATCCGCATGGCGGGAGAGGTTCTGATAGTTGTCTTCTCCCGAGCGGGAGATGGTGAAAATCTCCCGGGCGCCCAAATCCTCGGCCACGGCATGGGCGGTTTTGGAAGTGCCCCCGCTGCCCAAAATGAGCACTTTTTTGCCGGAAAGGCAGATGCCCGCCCGGGCAATGGCGTATCCCAGGCCGGCGTAATCCGTGTTGTCGCCAAAGAGCCTGCCGCCCCGGTTGGCGATGGTGTTGACGGCCCCGATGCGCCGGGCGATGGGCGAGAGCTCATCCAGATAGGGGATGACGGCCTTTTTATATGGGATGGTGACGTTCAGGCCGCGAAACTGCTTTTCCCGCAGAAAGCCATCCAGCTTTTCGGGAGGCAGGGAGATGAGCTGGTAGTCGTAATCCGCCAGCTGCGCGTGTATTTGGGGAGAAAAGCTGTGCGAGAGCTTTTCCCCTAAAAGCCCGTATTCTGCCATATCAGAAGGTCTCCGCATAGCAGCCCAGGAAGGAGAACTGCTCCAGCGTTCCCTCCAGCTCGGCCAGCAGCTTTAGAAGCGCATCCGAATGCGCCGAGACGCTGGCATCAAAATAGAACATGAACTCGAAATCCTTGCCGGGGATGGGGCGGCTCTCGATCTTGGTCAGGTTGAGCCCCAGGGTGGCAAACTTGGTGATGACGCTGTAAAGCGAGCCCGGGCGGTGCGGCAGGGTGAACATCAGGCTCATCTTGTCTGCGCCGGGGTAGATCTCCGGGGCGCGGGAGATGCAGATGAAGCGGGTGTAGTTGTTGTCGCTGTTCTGGATGTGATCCGAGAGGATTTGCAGGCCATAGAGCTCTGCACATTCCCGGGAGGAGATGGCGGCAATATCTGTGCGGTCCGAATCGGCGACCATCTTGGCCGCAACCGCGGTGTTCTCATAGACATTCGCCTTGATCTCCGGGTGCTCCCGCAGAAATTCGTTGCACTGGGCCAGCCCCTGCTCATGCGAATAGATCTCCCGGATATCCTCCAGCCGCGTGCCTTTTTTGACCAGCAGGGTGTGGTTGATGCGCAGTTTGACGCTGCGCACGATGGAGAAGCGGAACTTCTTCATCAGGTCGTAAACCTGGCTGACAGAGCCGGCCGAGCTGTTTTCGATGGGCAGGATGCCATAGCGGCACATGCCCTTATCCACCGCGTTAAACACCGCCTCGAAGGATTTGAAATACATGATGCTGGGCAGGGAGAACAGCTTTTCGCAGGCCGCCTGGGAATATGCCCCCTCGACGCCCTGGCAGGCCACGATGGCCTGATCCGGCATTTTGGCGGGCGTCTGCTCCAGCGCCTGGCGCACTTCCTTTTGCAGAGCGGAATCCTTGTGGATAAACTGGCTCTGATAGGAGCGGGAGACATCGAACAGCGTGCCAAACAGCACTTTGGTATACCCCGCAAGCTCGGGGCCTGCCGCTTCGGTAACGCGGTTTAAAATATCCGTCTCCCGGCTTTTATCCAGCACGGTCAGGTTATGCTCCTTCTTATACTGCGCCACGGCCAGCACCGTGTGCATCCGCTCGGCAAACAGGGAGACCAGCTGGTCGTCGATCCCGTTGAGCTTTTCTCTTGCTTGGTTGATATCCATAGAAATTTCCTTTCATCCAGGGTTTGAAAATAATATAACATGGCCGGTTTGGCCTTGCTTGCAAAGCTATGCGCCCAGCAGGGCATCCAGCAGCACGATGGCCGCCACCGCCTCTACCACGGGAACCGCCCTTGGGACGATGCACGGGTCGTGCCGCCCGGCAATCTCCAGCTTCTCGGGTTTTTTCCGGGAAAGCGACACAGAATCCTGCGCTCTTGCGATGGAGGGCGTGGGCTTGAAGGCCAGATGGAAGAGCAGGGGCATGCCCGTGCTGATTCCGCCTAGAATGCCGCCGGCATGGTTTGTTTTGGTCAAAACCCGCTCTCCTTCCAGAAAGAAGGGGTCGTTATTCTGGCTGCCCCGCATCTGGGCCGCCGCAAACCCCGCGCCGAACTCCAGGCCCTTGACGGCCGGGATGCCGAACAGCGCCGCGGCCAGGCGGTTTTCCAGGCCATCGAACATGGGATCGCCAATGCCGGCCGGGAAGCCGACGGCGGCGCACTCGATGGTGCCGCCCACGCTGTCCAGATCCGCCTTGGCCTGGGCGATTTTTTCCTGCATGGCCGCGCCGGCGGCATCGTCTATGACGGCAAAGGGCTTGGCCGAAACGGCCTGCAAATCCGCCGGGCAGACGCGCACCGGGTCAAACGGCGCATCGGCCACGCCCGCGATGCGGGCGATATGCGCGCCGACAAAGACGCCCCGCTGTTCCAGCATTTGCAGGCAGATGGCCCCGGCAAAACAGAGCGGGGCAGTCAGCCGGCCGGAAAAGTGCCCGCCCCCGCGCACGTCCTGAAAGCCGCCGTAGCGCAGGTTTGCGGTAAAATCCGCGTGGCCGGGCCGGGGAACATCCCGCAGTTTTTCGTAGTCTTTGGAGCGGGTATCACCGTTCCCGATAAGCATGGCCAGCGGCGCGCCGCAGGTTTTGCCATCTGCCAGGCCGGAGAGGATGATGGGCTCATCCGCCTCCCTGCGCGCCGTGGCATAGGCCGCGCGGCCGGGGGCTCTGCGCGCCAGAAAGGCCCGCACTTTCTCCATATCCACGGCAAAACCGGCGGGCAGGCCGTCGATGACGGCGCCAATCGCCTGGCTATGGGATTGCCCAAAGATAGAGACGGTAATATTTTTTCCGATATGAGAAGACATGGCGCTTCCCTCCGATTTATAAGGTAGTAATCCTGCCGCCCAGTTTTTCAAAATCCGCCCAGAACCCGGGATAGGATTTGGAGACGACCTGCGCATCTCTTATTATAACATCTTTTTCGCAGGCAAGGGAAGCGATTGCGGCAGACATGGCGATGCGGTGATCGCCCCAGCTGGAAACCTCGCCGCCCTTCAGGCGCGGCTTGCCCCGGATGATCAGCCCATCCGGCAGCTCCTCAATCTCTGCGCCCAGGCGGCGGAGTATGTCCGTAACCGAGCGCAGGCGGTCGCTCTCCTTGATGCGCAGCCGGGCGGCATTTACAATGCGCGTCTGCCCGGATGCCGCCGCGGCCACTGCCGCCAGCACGGGAATGAGATCCGGGATATTGCCCGCGTCGATCTGGATGGCCGAGAGCGTCCCCGGGCGCACGGTAACCTCCTGCCCAGCCCGGCAGACCTGCGCGCCCATCTGGGCCAGCAGCGGCTCTACAGCGCGGTCTCCCTGGGCGGAGTTTTCATCCAGGCCGCCGCAGGCAATTTCTCCCGAGAGCGCCCCGGCGCAAAGCCAAAACGCCGCGCTGGACCAATCTCCGCAGATGGCCAGCCGGCCGGGGGAGCGATACCGCTGCCCGGCGGGGACGCGGAAACCCTGCTCCGTCCGCTGAACATGGACGCCAAAGCGCCGCATGGTCTGCACCGTCATCTCGACATATCCGGCGGATTCCAGCGCTGTCGTTAGGGCGATCTCGCCGCCCTCGGGCAGCAGGGGAAAACAGAGCAGCAGGCCGGTCAGAAACTGGGAGCTGACGTTGCCGGGCAGGGTAAACCCCCCGCCTTGCAGCTGCCCCGAAAGCGCGATGGGCAGGTGAGCGCGGTCCAGCTGGCAGCCATGCGCCTCCAGCTCCTCCTTCAGCGGGGAGACCGGGCGCTCGGGCAGCCTGCCCTGGCCGGTGAAGCTGGCCGCACAGCCCAGCGCTGCGGCGACGGGCAGCAGAAAGCGCAGGGTCGAGCCGCTCTCTGCGCAGTTCAGCTCTGCGGCCTGGGCGGCGCGCCCGATGGGGCGGACGCGGATGCTGTTTTCCGAGACGTCAAAAGCCGCTCCCAGGCTTTGCAGGCAGCGGATGGTCGTCTCAATATCGATAGAGCTTCCGTTTAAGGAGAGCTCTGTGGGCGCATCCGAAAGCGCCGCGCAAATGAGGGCGCGGTGCGCATCGGATTTGGAGGAGATGGCAGAAATCCTGCCCGAAAGACGCGAAGGAGAGATGCGAATATCCATTATGCATCCACCCCCAGGCGGATGATCTCGCCCAGCGTCTGCATAGAAACTTTTTCCAGGCGGCATTTGCCGATTTGCTCCGGGAGCACCAGCGTGATGCTGGCGCCGCCCCGCTTTTTATCCCGGCCTGCCGCGGCATAGAGCGCCTTCGCATCATAGGGGCAGCGGGTTTCCAGGCCAAAGGCGGCCGCGGCCCGGGCGATTTCCTGCGAGCAGTCCTCTTCCAGCAGACCGGCGCGGTGCGCGCCCCGGGCCATGAGCACCATGCCAATGGCCACGGCATGGCCGTGCGAGATGGTGAAATTGCTGCAAGCCTCGATGGCATGGCCGATGGTGTGGCCGAGATTGAGGAACTGGCGCGCGCCGGTATCCCGCTCATCCTCCTGAACATAATCGCGCTTGATGCACACGCACTTTTCGATGATCTCCTCCCGGTCTGCGCCGATTTTATTCCGGCAAATCTGCTCGAACAGCGCTGTGGAATGAAGAACGCCGTATTTGATGGCCTCGGCGGCGCCGTCTGCGAAAATCTCGGGGGAGAGCGTTTCCAGCGCGTCCGTATCGCAGAGCACCAGGCTGGGCTGATGGAATGCGCCCGCGAGGTTTTTGCCCGCCCGGAGATCCACCGCCGTCTTGCCGCCCACGGAAGAATCGATGGCGGCCAGAAGGGTGGTGGGAATCTGCACATAGGGGATGCCGCGCATATAAGTCGCTGCGGCAAACCCGGCCATATCGCCGGTTACGCCGCCGCCCAGGGCGACGATGAGAGATTTGCGGTCCATCCCATGCTCGGCCAGAAACTCCAGAATCTTGGCATAGGTCGATAGATTCTTGCTGGCCTCGCCTGCGGGGAACACATATTTGCAGGGCGCAAAGCCAGCCTGCTCAAGCGAAGAGAGCAGGGCATCCGCATAGAGCGCGTCCACCGTGCTATCCGTGATGACGGCAATGCCGCTGGGCGAGAATTTCCCGGCGATGCGCGCGCCCGCCTCCCGGATCAGGCCGGGGCCAATCAAAATCTCATAGCCTTCCCGAATGGGAACATGCACGTTTCTCATAAGCGATCCACCTTCTCCTTGAGCTCTCTTCCTTCCTTTAAAAGCCGGCGAAGCGTATCGGCATCCTGCGCCTTGAGCGCCGCGCTGTATTCTTTTAACCGATCTGCGATGCAGTCTATCTCTTCGGCCAGGTTTTCCCTGTTTTCCAAAAACAGCTCGGTCCACATGGTCTCGTTCAGATAGGCGACCCGGGTGAGATCCCGGAAGCTGCCGGCGGAAAAGCCCTTGAAATTGATGGCCGTCGGGCTTTTGACATACGCGTTGGAGACGACGTGCGCCAGCTGGGAAGTAAACGCGATGCGCTTATCGTGGATGAGCGGCGTCGTGATGATGACGCTGCCAAAGCCGATTTGCAGGAAAAACTCCTTGGCGAACTCGACGCAGGCCAAATCGTGATCCGGGTAGGGCGTTAGGATCATGGAAGCGCCGGAAAACAGCGAGGCCAGGGAATATTCAAAGCCCGAATGCTCGGTGCCCGCCATGGGGTGCCCGCCGATGAACGTGAACCCATGCTCTGCGGCGACGCTTTTAAGCGGCCCGCAGACCACTTCCTTGACGCCGCAGCAGTCGATGACCAGCGCGCCTTTTTTGATTTTTTCCGCGTGCGAGCGGATATATTCCACCGTCGCCTGGGGATAGAGCGCCAAAATGAGCATATCGCAGGAGGGAAGATCTTCCTCCCGCAGCTCTTCGGAGATGACTTTGGTCATCTTTGCTTTGAGGACGACGCTGGAATCGAGATCCGCGCCCAGCACCGTGTGATCCGTGTGCTCGGTAATTGCCTTTGCCATGGAGCCGCCAATCAGCCCCAGGCCGATGATGCCGATTTTCACGCCGCTACCTCCCAAGCTCTTTGCCCACTACGGGCAGGATTTTTTTGACTTTGCCCGCCACCTGGTCGAACATCTGGGGCGAGAGAGACTGCGGGCCGTCGCAGAGCGCCCGGGCAGGGTCGTTATGCACCTCGATCATCAGCCCGTCTGCGCCGGCGGCGGCTGCTGCCAGCGCCAGCGGCTCCACCAGGTAGGAATGCCCGGAGGCGTGGGAAGGGTCTACCACCACGGGCAGATGCGATTTCATCTTGATGAGCGGAACCGCCGAAATATCCAGCGTGTTGCGGGTGTATGTCTCAAACGTGCGGATGCCCCGCTCGCAGAGGATGATGCGCTCGTTGCCCCCGGCCATGATATATTCGGCGCTCATGAGCAGCTCCTCCAGGGTGTTGGCCAGGCCGCGCTTTAAGAGAATGACCTTGTCGCTGTGCCCCAGCTCCTTGAGCAGATCGAAGTTCTGCATGTTGCGCGCGCCCACCTGAACGACGTCGATCTCCTCAAACAGCGGCAGCTGGGAGATGTTCATAATTTCGGTAACGATGGGCATGCCCGTGGCCTTCTTGGCCTCGAGAAGCAGGCGGATGCCCTCTGCGCCCATGCCCTGGAAGGCATAGGGGGAAGTGCGCGGCTTGAACGCGCCGCCCCGCAGCAACCGTGCGCCGGATTTTTTCACCGCTTTGGCGACCTCGATGATCTGCTCTTCGCTCTCCACCGAGCAGGGCCCGGCGATGAACTGGAAATTGCCTCCGCCGATTTTCGCGCCGCCGATTTCGAGGACGGTATCATCCGGGTGGAAATCCCGGTTGACGTTCTTATACGGCTCCCGGATGCGCTTGACGTCCTGGACGATCTCCAGGCTCTTGATGAGATCTAGGTCGACTTTGGAAGTATCGCCCACAAGGCCGAGGATGGTCTGGTATTCGCCCTGGCTCATATGCGTATCCAGGCCGAGGCTGTGCAGCCAGGTGATGAGGTTTTGCTTTTGCTGCTCATCTGGGTTGCTTTTGAGGATGATAATCATGGCTTTCCTGCTCCTTGAAATAAAAAATGATAAACTCCTTGGAAAAATAAAAAATGCAGCGGCTTTTCGCACACTGCATTTGCTTTCCGATGATTCGGCAGCACTTAGAAACTTGAGGCCCTGGCAGTGGCACGCGAAAAGACTTTATCCATAAAGTAGATAAAGTAAAAGTAATAATATGCAGCTGCCTTTGCGAAGTGTTTCATTTTGAGCTACCTCTTTTTTACTAACCTTATGATACCCTGCAAAAAAAGCAATGTCAAGCGTTTCTTTTCTTTGACAACGCCGGAAGCGGCATGGTATCATTTTGCTGGAAGTTTTGACTTTTAGAGAAGGAGAGAGCGCGTGAGAGTAAAGGCAGCAATTTTTGATTTGGATGGGACGCTTCTGGATTCCATGTACTACTGGCGGCATATGTTCGAGATTTTTCTGGAAGGCTACGGCAAAAAGCCAAAGCCGGATCTCAAAGATAAGCTAAAGCCTTTAAGCCTTCAGGAATCGGCGGATGTGTTCCGGATGGAGTACGGCGTTCCCGGCAGCACGGACGAGGTGGCCGATGGCATCAACAAAGTGCTGGAAGAGCGCTATTTCCATACGATTGAGGCCAAGCCCTATGTGCGGGAATTTTTGGAGCTGCTCCGGGAAAACGGGGTGAAAATCTGCGCTGCCACGGCGACGGATCGCTATCTCGTCGAGGCGGCCCTCAAGAGAAACGGGCTTTATGATTATTTCTCCCAGATCTATACCTGCACGGAAGTGGGGAAAGGCAAGGAGTTCCCGGATATCTACCTCAAAGCCATGGAGTTTATGGGCGAGCGGCAGGAGGATACCGTCGTCTTTGAAGACGCGTATTATGCCATCAAAACTGCAAAAGCCGCGGGCTTCTATGTCGTCGCCATGGCGGACGAGACGACCAAGGAAGATGAAGAGGGCATTGTGCAGGCCGCCGATGAATATCATCAGGATTTTCGCAGTGTGCAGATAGAGACAGAAGGGGGATGCGCGCGCATTGGAGCATAGAGTCATTCCGCCTTTTCCGGGCGTTCGGGAATCTGCCGCGGCGGCAGAGGAAAACGGCGAAGCGCTGGTCTGCGTTCAGAGGGAGTGCCCGGAGCAGTTTGTCTGCGCATCCGCCTATTTCGCCCAGGGGCTGAGCGGCGCGCTGGAGGAAATCTATATCCGGGAGGGCGCGCTGGAGCGCCTGCAAAAGGCGGCGCAGGCTCTGCCCGAGGGTTACCGCTTCAAGCTCTGGGATATCTGGCGGCCGGTGGCCGTGCAGCAGGCGATTTTCGACGCCTATGCCGCGGAGATTGCCCAAAAACAGCCGGCGCTTTCCAAAGAGCAGATTTTTGAGGAGACGAGAAAATTCGTGTTCCCGCCGGGAAGCGATGCGCTGTTCCCGCCCCTGCACGCCACGGGCGGCGCGGTGGATCTGACCATCGTCGATGGGCAGGGAGCCGAGCTGGATATGGGGACGGGCTTCGATTATTTTGGCGATGCCGCTTTTCCGGAATACTACGAGGCCGCCGGCAGAGATGAGCGCATCCGCCAGAACCGCCGTCTGCTCTATTTCGCCATGATAGACGCTGGCTTCATTCCGGACAGCGTGGAATGGTGGCATTTTAACTACGGCAACAGCGCCTGGGCCAAATGGACGGGCAATGCACCGGTTTACGGCGGAGTTTTCTCGCTGTGAGCAGGCTGGAGGAGCTGCCAAACCTCGGGGCAGTGATGGTGCAAAAGCTAAAAGAAGCCGGGATTGAGACGCCGGAGCAGCTGCGGGCCATGGGCGCCAGGCAGGCCTGGAGGCAAATCCGGGCGCTGGCAGACCCGGGCATCTGCCTTTCGGCTTTGCAGGCGCTGGAAGGCGCTGTGCGGGGCGTGCGCTGGCACGATCTGCCGCCCGAAGCAAAGCAGGAGCTGAAAGCCTTCTACCAGGCGGAGAAAGGGAAATAGCAAAACACCCGCAGAGTTCTGCGGGTTTTGATTCTGAGCCGGAAAAGGCTCTAAAAGGGGGAGAGAATATGGAGTATCGCAGGTTTGCAAATACCATCGTCGCCAGAATGGATAAGGGAGAGGAAATTCTGGAGCAAATCCAAAAAATTGCGGAAAAAGAGCAGGTTCGGCTGGCCAGCATCCGCGCCCTTGGAGCCACGGACGATTTCACCGTCGGCGTGTTCAAAACCGGGGAAAAGAAATATTACGCCAACGAATTTCGCGGAGACCATGAGATCGTCTCCCTGACGGGCACCATCAGCACGATGGACGGCCAGTTCTACGCGCATCTGCATATGAGCGCCGGCAATGAGAAGGGGCAGGTGTTCGGCGGGCATCTCAACAGGGCGGTGGTCAGCGCCACCTGCGAGATGGTGATTGAGGTCATCGATGGGCAGGTGGAACGCGCGTTTGACGAGCAGATTGGGCTGAATCTGTTTCGGTTTTAGCATCTAAAATTTTGGCGGCCATGGCCGGAGCGAAATATTTGCATCCCGGCATGGCCGCTTATTTTGCCGTTTATCAGAACGAAGCCGGCGGCCCATCGCCCTGCGGCGGCAAAGTGCCGGTATATGCGGCGCCGGGGCGGCGGCTTTCATCCCATCAAAAAAAGCGCCGGGATTCCGGCGCTTTTTTTGTATCTGCCTACTCCACGTTGCTGTGGTTTTTCGCAATCGTCTGCCGATCCGCCCCGATGCGCACGGCGCAGCACGCCCGGATGACATCGCCCACCGTCTGCATGACGGGGTAGAACGCGCTGGTCTGCACCAGAGCGGAAAGCTCGGTCAGCTCTGCATCCGGCTTGTAGCCCGAGCTGATCATGACGGTATCCTCGATATGCACGGTGTAATCCGCAAGGCTCTCCAGCGTCGAGCCGCGCTTGCCCACCAGCAGGCCGATTTTCACGCCGTGGCTCTTGGCCTGATTCGCGAAGAGCACCATGGATTTGGTCTCGCCCGAGCCCGAACCGATGATGAAAATATCGCCTTCCTGCATGGAAGGGCAGGTGTTGTCGCCCACGATATAGGCTCTAAGGCCAATCTGCGAGCAGTCCATCGCCAGCACTTTGATGTTGTTGCCGGCGCGGCCCCAGCCCGAGACGAAAATGCGCTTTGCTGCCACCATGGCATCGGCCAGCGCGTCAATCTCTGCTTGATCCACGTTTGTGAGCATCTCTGCCTGATGCGCGGCGAGTTTCTTTCTCTCTTCCAAAAAATCCATTTCAGTTTCTCCTTTAAAAAGAGTATTTCAAATCCAAGTTCATTATATAATGAGACGGGCGGGGCCACAAGCCTTTTATGCAAAACAGCGGTTTTGGGGGGCGGGCGAAGCAAAAACCGCCGCCTTTCCATGCGCGCGGCCTGCCCTGCGGCAAAAAAGAAGCGCCGCATTGCGGCGCTCTTCTGATTCGATTTATTCGATGTTGTTGTGATTGCGACCCATATCCTCGGGCGTTACGCCCAGCTTATCCGCGCAGTAGGCTGTGATGGTATCGCAGACCGATTGCATGACCGGGTAATAGGCGTTAGACTGCACCAGCTGTTCCTCCAGCGTGGCCATGCCTTCCGGCGGGCAGTAATCGTTGGCGATCATGAGGTTGTCGTCGATATGCACGGTATAATCCGCGATCTCCTCCAGCTTGGAGCCGCGCTTTCCCACGATCAGGCCGACTTTGCTGCCGTGGCTCTTGGCCTGGCCGGCGAAAAGCAGCATGGATTTCGTGCCGCCCGAGCCCGAGCCGATGATGAGAATATCCCGCTCATTCATGGAAGGGCAGGAGTTATCGCCCACAACGTGCGTCTTAAGGCCAATCTGGGAGCAGTTCATCGAAAGAATTTTGATGTTGTTGCCCGCGCGGCCCCAGCCCGAAACGAAGATGCGCTCCGCATCCAAAATTGCCTGGGCCATCGCATCCAGCTCTGCCTGATCGACGCTTTTGAGCATCTCTGCCTGGCGCTCTGCCAGCTTTGCTCTCTCTTGAATCCGATCCATTTCTAATCTCCTTGAAGTAAAATACGGCGTACGCCGCATCTACAACTCTAGCATAAGCAAAGCGGCAAAGTCAAGCAAAGCTAATCCGCGAAAACGACCCGGCTTTTGCGCGGCGCGGCGGCAGGCGTTTCTGCGGCATACCCCAGCGCGGCCATGCCCCAGACCACGTGATCCCCCGGCACGCCCAGCCCGTCCAGAACCCGGCGGACGGCGGGTTTATCGCAGATATCCCGCAGCTGGTTGATCCAGACAGAGCCGATGCCCATGCTGTGCGCGGCCAGGAAAATGTTTTGCAGTGCGCAGGCGCAGTCCAGCATGCCGTTGTGGTTTTCCGGATTGCAGGAGAGCAGGATGAGGGCGCTTGGGCCGTAGAAATTGTAGCTCTCGTCTGCGCCGATTTCCTCCCGGATGGCTTTGGCCAGCTCTGCCAGCTTTGCCTGGCTGGTCAGCACGGTGAACTGGAACTGCTGGCGGTTCATGCCTGTGGGCGCATACTGCCCGGCCTGGGCGATGATCTCCAAATCTTCCCGGGAAATGGGCTTTGGCAGAAACGAGCGGATGCTTCTTCTGGATTTGATATTCTCTAATACTTGGTTCATAATCGTCCCTCCTAATTCTTTGCTGGCATAGCATTCGCCGCGCCGGCGGTGCACTCCTGCTTTTGGGCAAATAATTCGCGGTTTCGGCATTTTGTGATTTTCTAAAAAAAGCGCCGGAGCGCTTTTTTACGGGATGAGGTTTTGCGGCGCGCCCTTCAGATAGGCCGCGATGTTTTCAAAGGCGATATGCGCCCGCTTGATGAGGGCCTCCCGCGTGGCAAAGGCGACGTGCGGCGTGGCCAGCAGATTCGGCGCGCCCAGCAGGGGATGGCCTGCGGCGATGGGCGGCTCGCTCTCGAACACATCGATGCCCGCGCCGGCGATGCGGCCGCTGGAAAGGGCGTCGGCCAGCGCCTGGCTGTCCACCACCGGCCCTCTGGCTGTGTTGATGAGCACGGCGTTTTTCTTCATTTTGGCAATCTGCCCTCTGCCGATGAGCCCCCGGGTCTGCTCGCTGAGCGGCGTATGCAGGGAGACGATATCGCAGGTTTCAAGCAGTGTATCCAAATCGACAAAGCGCACGCCGGGCAAATCCTTTTTGGTGCGGCTATAGGCGTAAACCTCGCAGCCAAAGGCCTGGGCGATGGCCGCCACCCGGGAGCCGATGGCGCCCGCGCCCACGATGCCGAATTTCTTGCCCTCCAGCTCAAAGCCGATAAGGCCGTCTTTGGTCCCTTCCCGGCGCACGGCGGCGTCGCAGGCGGGAAGGCGGCGGTAGAGGGAAATGAGCAGGCCGAAAACCAGGTCTGCCACGGCGGCGGTGGAATATCCGGCGCAGTTGCAGATGGCGACGCCCCGCTCCCGGCAGGCTGGGAGCGCCACATGATCCACGCCTGTAAACGCCACAGAGAGCATCTGGAGCTTCTCACAGCCCCGGATCACCTCTGCCGGGAAGGGCAGGTTGGCCAGGGCGATGATATCCGCATCCTGCCCCCGGGCGATGAGCTGGCCAGCATCCGCCGTGCGGCTGGAATGAATGATGAGCTCATGGCCGGGGCCGAGTTTTTGCTCTGCAATCTCCCGCAGGAGCGTCTCTTCCACGCCCAGCGGCTCGATAACGACAATTTTCATCTCTTCTCTCCTTTCGGATGCGGCGCGTTTTCGCCCGCGTCCACCCCTTCCGAGGATTCCTTGACAAACAGCACGCGCACAGTCTCGATCATGAGCTTGATATCCAGCATGAGCGAATAGCTCTGGATATAGAGCAGATCCAGCATGAGCTTCTCGTATGGGTCTGTGGAATAGCGGCCCCAAACCTGGGCCATGCCCGTCAGCCCGGCTTTGACGGCCAGGCGGTGCGAAAATTCCGGGATGGTTTTGGTGTATTCGTCGTAGAAGAACTGGCGCTCGGGGCGCGGCCCTACGATGGACATATCCCCCTTGATGATATTGAAGATCTGGGGCAGTTCATCCAGGCGCAGGGAGCGCAGGATGCGGCCGATTTTGGTGATGCGCGGGTCGTCCTTTTCGGCCAGCACCGGGCCCACATGCTTTTCGGCATCCGGGATCATGGTGCGCAGCTTGTAGACGCCGTATTCCCGGCCGCCGCGGGTCAGCCGTTTTTGCCTGAAGAAGGGGTTATGCCCATCCTGCAAAAAGATGAGCAGGGCGCAGAGCAGGATGACGGGCAGCGCCGGAACCAGCGCCACCAGGCCAAAGCAGAGATCCAAAATGCGTTTCATGACTCTCTGGCCGCCGGTCAGGCCGAATTTGTTGACGCTGATCATCATCAGGTCATCGAACTGTTCGCTTTGGGAAGTGGAGAGCATGATATCCGTGTAATCCGGGCGGATGAGCACGGGTTTTTCCATGGAGGCGCACATGCGCAGGAACATCGCTTTGTCGATGGTGCCCAGCTTGCCCAGGATGACGGCCTTGTGCGACAAGATGATGGATTCGATCTCCCGGTCGTTTGGCGAAGTGATGGCGTCCACCCGGTATTTCTCGCTGTACCGGTTGACTTTTTCCAGCACAAAAGCCTCGCCCTCGGGGTCGTCTGTGATGAGCACGGAGGGCAGCGGCGGGCGGCACCGGAAATAGAATTTGCGCGAGAGCGTCAGCCAAAGGGGCAGGACGGCCAGTTCCAAAACAAAGTTGAGCAGCGCGATTTTCTTGCTCAGCTGCGCGCCGATGGCCACATAGGGCAGCGCCAGCAGGATGACGTTGCTGATAAGCGCTGAGATATAGATGGAATACAGCAGGTTATAATAGCGCTTGCCGCTGAAGTTGAAGCAGTCTAAAAAGCTGGCAGAGATGAGCGTGATCACCCAAAACCAGGGCAGAACCACATAGAGATTTGCATTGCTGAAGCGATCCCAGACGTTATGCACAAAAAGCGTTGCCAGCGTCATGCTGGCGCAGACGAGCAGGGAAAGCAGCGCGATGGAAAACAGCCGCGCAATGCCCTGGCCACGGTATTTATTGAAAAAGGATTTTCTTTTTGCCATCCGCATATGCCCCTTATTTGGTGAGTTTAGCCAAAGTATATCACGAAGACCGGCTTTGCGCAATGCGCAGAGGGCGGCGGCACGGCAGACAGGCGCGGGGGAATGCGCCAAAGTGGGGAATCGGGGGCGAAAATGCCCGGCCCCGGGGGGCGCCTGGCCCAAAACCGGCGGCTTTGCGGGGCGGATTGCAGGCAAAGCCGGCGCAAAAAATTTGTAACCGGCCGCAGAGAGGGGGAGGGGCGCGCGAAAAGACGCCCAAAAGGTTTGCCATCCGGCGGGTTTTCGTATATGATGGAACTATCTATATGGAAAAGGACGCATTTGCATGAGAATCGAACTGGACGGGCAGCTTTTTGCCGAAAAGGAAAAGACGGGCATCGGCTTTGTGGCGCATCAGCTGGTATGCGAACTGCCGCGCATTTCCCGGGATGAAAAAGTGCTCGATTATTTCGCCAAGGGCTGCGGGGGCGAGCAGCTTGCGGCCATTGAACAATATCAGGAAATGGGATATGCCCTAAACCCCTGCCAGATGATCAGCTCCCGGCACTATAAGATGATCTGGCCCTTCTTTCCGCTGGCCTTTCACCGCTTTTTCGGCAAAAAGGCAGATGTAACCTGCTTTTTCAATTTCTATGTTCCCCCGGGCGTTTTTGGCAAAAAGATCACCATCGTGCACGATATGGTGGTAAAAGCCTTCCCGGAGACCATGAACCTCAAAACCAAAATTATGCTGAAACTCTGCCTGAAAAAATCCTGCAAGCGGGCAGATAAGATCGTAACCGTCTCCCAGTTCAGCAAGGAGGAGATCGTCAAATACCTGAAAATTCCAGAGGAGAAGATCGTCGTCATGCCAAACGGCGTGGATCACAGCCTGTATCACCCGGGCTATGCCGCGGATGCCGTTGAGAAGGCCAAGCGGCGCTATCATATCGAGGGGGAATACTACCTCTATCTGGGGACGCTGGAGCCCAGGAAGAATATCGAGCGCATCGTGCAGGCATATGCCCGCTCTAAAAAGCCGGGCGGGCCGAGGCTGGTGCTGGCGGGCCGGAGGGGCTGGCTGTATGAGAGCATTTTCGCGGCTGTGCAGGAGCTGGGCATCGAGAGGGATGTGATTTTTACAGACTACGTCGCGGATGCAGACGTCCCTCTGCTCATGAGCGGCGCCAAGATTTTCCTCTTCCCCTCGCTCTACGAGGGCTTCGGGCTTCCGCCGCTGGAGGCCATGGCCTGCGGAACGCCCGTGGTTACGGCGAGCACGTCGTCGCTCCCTGAAGTGGCGGGGGATGCGGCGCTTCTGGCCGATCCGTACAGCGTGCGGGAGATCGCGGCGGCCATCGCGCGGCTGGAGCAGGACGAAGCTCTGCGCCAGAGCCTGATTCAAAAGGGGCTGGAGCGCGCCGCCCAGTTTACCTGGGAAAAATCCGCGCAGATTTTCTATGCTGCCATCAAAGGCGCGGCGGCGGAGGAGAAAAAATGAGCGAAAAAAAGTTGAGCATACTTCAAATCAATAAGCTCTATGCGCCGGATATTGGCGGCGTGGAGCGGGTGGCGCAGCAGATTGCCGAGGGGCTGGCCGGGCAGACGCAGATGCAGGTGCTGGTCTGCCAGAAAAAGGGAGAGAGGAAAGAGGAGAAGGTGAGCGGCGTCCCCGTTATCCGCTCCAAAACCCTGGGCACGAAGTTTTCTATGCCCATCTCCTTCGGGTTTTTTCGGGATCTGCGCAGGCTTTGCAAAGGGCAGGATGTGCTGCTCTTCCATATGCCCTTCCCGCTGGGGGATTTGGCCTATCTTTTTTCCGGCTACAAGGGCAAAACCGCAGTCTGGTGGCATGCGGATGTGGTGCGCCAGAAAAAGCTGATGTTTTTCTACCGCCCCATCATGAACGCATTTCTGCGCCGGGTAGACCGCATTTTCGTCGCGACCCAGGGGCATATCGAGGGCTCGGCCTATCTGGGGCCGTACCGGGAAAAGTGCTGCGTCGTCCCCTTCGGGCTGAACGTGGAGGAATATAAAAAAGATGCCGCCAAAACTTCGCCGCTGGAAGAGCAGGGGCAGAAGGGGACGGTCAAATTCCTGTTTGTGGGCAGGCTGGTCTATTATAAGGGAGTGGACGTGCTGCTGAGAGCGTTTGAAAAGGTGCCGAATGCAGAGCTTTTCATCGTGGGCGGCGGCCCGCTCCGCTCCGAGCTGGAGGCAGAGGCCCGGCGCATGGGAAGAGAGGGGACGGTGCACTTTCTCTCCGGCCTTTCGGATGCCCAGCTCAAAGCCTGCTACCGGGACTGCGATGTGTTCGTCCTGCCCTCGGTGGCCAGGAGCGAGGCCTTTGGCCTGGTGCAGCTGGAGGCCATGGCCTTTGGCCGGCCGGTCATCAATACAAACCTGCCCTCGGGCGTGCCATACGTCAGCCTGCATGGCAAAACCGGCATGACCGTGCCGCCGGAGGATGCCCAGGCGCTGGCAGATGCTATGCGCACCCTGGCAGAGGATGCCGCGCTGCGGGAGGCTTACGGCAAAGCCGGGTATGAGCGAGTCTGCACCGAGTTTTCCGAACAGCATATGATGGAGCTTTTGCTGGAGCAGATGCGGCAGCTGGCAGGAGGGGAATAGCCCTGCCGGGCAGGAGAGCGCGAAGGACTAGGAGGAGGCTTACTGCGTCATGAATCAGCTGATTGTTCAGATTATCTTTTCCATCGCCCTGCTGCCGGCGAACCTTTGCTGTGCGTTTTGGCTGTTTCGGGAGGCGCTCAGCCTGACGGGGATGACCTTCCAGCAGTTTTTGGGCTATTCTTCGGATACGGTTTTTCCCAGCGGGAGAGCGGGGCTGAGAAGAAGGCGGCGGTTTTTGACGCGCTTTTTTCAGGAGAAGAGCCGCGAACCGGAGAAATCCATCCGGCTTTTATGGGCGTTTGGATACTGCACGCTGCCCGGGCTTGCGGCGCTGGTTTTGGCGCAGTATGCCGCGATCTCCGGGCATCCGGATAAGCTGACGCACGCGCTTATCGGCAATCTGGTGCTTGTACTGATCAATGCCGGCATTGCCTGCGCGGGCAGGGTTTATAGAAAAAGACACCCGCAGGATGCCCAGCTGGCGCAGGCGCTGAAGGCCCAGCTGGCGGAGGAAAAGGAGCAGGGCAGAAAAAGCCACACCAGGAATATCATCGTGTATTCGATCGTCGGGGCATTTTTCTTCGCAATTTTGCTGGCCTTTCATTTGGGTATCGCAGGTGTATCCAGCGCCCGCCGGGCCGGCATGGAGGTTCATAGCGGGGATGTGAAAGCCGTCCTGGCCGAAAAGGGCTTTGAGACTGAGAACATCCCGGTAACCTACTGGTACTGGGATGAAGAACGGCTGATGTATGTGGGCGCGGGCATCAAAGGCGAGAGCAAATTTGAATTTTATGAGTATATGGGCGATGGGATGACGGAGGGCGTATACGGCAGAATCGTGCAGGATATCTCGCCGGATATGGACCCCGCCCAGCGCGCGAGCCATGAGACGCTGCTGCCGGATGGCAAGAAAATGTTCTCTGCCTTCACAGACGGCGCATACCGCCTGGTGCTCTGCCAGGGCGATACGCTGGTCTATGCCTATTCGCCGGAATCCCTGGAAGAGATCAACGATATTTTGTTTGAAATCGGCTATCTGAAAGAGAGGCAGGGCGGGTGAGAAAAGGGGGCAAATTCGGACGGGGCGTTTTGATTGCGGCCGGCCTGGTTTTTCTCTGCGCCGCGATCTATTTTCTCGTCTATGACGTATATGCCTACTGCCGCCAGTTTGAGCAAAAGGATTGGCCGACGGCCACGGCGACGGTTATCCACGTCGAGGCGCGCAGAGAGGGCAGGCGCGGGCACTACCGCACGCGCTACGATATTTACTATCAATACGAGGCGGCGGGAGATCTCTATTCCGGCGCAATTTACGGCCTGAATGCCGCAAGGCAGTACGGCGAGAGCTTTTCGGTCAAATACGATCCCAGCGCGCCCTCGGATTCGACGCACTATCTGGAGCCGGAGTTTGGGCTGTTGGTTTCGGGCGTTTTGGGTTTTGCGGTTTTTGGCCTTGCCGGCGGGCATATGGTGCGCAGTGCATGGCGCAGAGGGGGAAAGGGCGGCGCCCGGCGGCAGGCATGAGGCTGGCGCTCAAAGCGCAAAAAAAGACAAGGCCATGGCCTTGTCTTTTTTTGCTTGCTGTTATTCCAGGTTGTTGTGATACGTCCAGATGTCGTCCAGCGTCTGCCCCGTGCGGTACATGACGCAGTCCTCGATATAGTCGTTTAAGATGAAGCCGACCTGGTAAGTCGAGAGGCCAAACGTGTGCGTCGGCTCTTTGGTGAGATCGTCCTTGTCGTGCTGAACGGGCGGGATGACGACGTTGATATCCGCGAGCTTGCCCATGGTGGAATCCGGGTTGTTGGAAATCAGGGCGATTTTCGCGCCGACTTCTCTGGCCTTCTGGCAGATGACCGAGATGGTCTTGGTGCTGCCCGACTGCGAGAAGATGATGAGCAAATCCTCCTTGGTGATGGCGGGAGTGCTGTTGTCGCCCACGCAGAAAACCGTGCGGTTCAGATGCGCCATGTTCATGCCCAGGATGCGGACGATGTTGCCTGCTCTGCCCCAGCCCGAGACGAAGATGCGCGGCGTCTGCATAATCGCATCCACCAGCTCGTCAATCTGCGCCTGGTCGATGCCCATAAACTGCCGCTCGACGGATTCCAGCATCTCTTTTCTTCTCTTCAAAAAATCTACTTTCATGCTCTTGCTCCTTTGGGTTTTTCCGCACCTTTTTCAGAGGGCCCGCAAAACCGGCTGTGCGGCGGAAAATGCCGCGCAAACCCCGGCGCATGCCCGGTGGAAAGAACAAAAAGCTATAGTCAACTATTTACGGCAGTTGGTAGAGACGTTCAACCATATTATGAACATATATAACAAAATGCGGGTGCACCATTAGTATAGAAAAGCCGCCGGGGCTTGTCAAGCAAAACAAAGAGCCCTCTTCCGGGGAAAAGGGCTCCTGCAAACGGCCTCGCTTTAGCGGTAGCCGTCCATCACTTTGGCATAGTGCGCCTGATACTGCTCCACCAACGCCCGGGCCTGCTGCTCGCTGTCCGCCTTGACGGAGTAGTAGATCTTGAGCTTGGGCTCTGTGCCCGAGGGGCGGACGACCAGGCTGATATCTCCCTCCAAATCGAACTTGAGCACATCCGAAGAGGGCATATTGATGGGGGAGGTTTTGCCCGCGGCATCCGTCATCACGGAAGCCTTGTAGTCGCTCTTGCGCAGGACTTTGCGGCCCAGCACCTCCGCCGGGGCGTTTTCGCGGAAATCTGCCATGATTTTCTGCATAGTGGCAAAGCCCTCTGCGCCCTCGAAGGTGAAGCTTTGCAGGGCGTTCTGGAAGGCGCCGTATTTGGCGTAAAGCTCGTGCAGCACGTCCACCAGCGAGAGCCCCTGGGACTGATAGTAGGCAAACATCTCGCAGATGAGCAGAGAGGCGTTGACGCCGTCTTTATCGCGCACGAAGGAGCCGGAGAGATAGCCGTAGCTCTCCTCGAAGCCCCAGATATAGCGGTTTTCCTGGCCGTCCTTTTCCAGCAGGCCAATCTGCTCGCCGATGAATTTGAAGCCGGTCAGCGTGTTGCGCAGCTCCACGCCGTAAGCCTCGGCCACTTTTGCGGCCATCTCCGTGGTTACGATGGTCTTGACGGCCACGGGGTTTTCCGGCATCGTGCCCTTTTGCCGGCGCATCTTGCAGATATAATCGAAGAGCAGAACGCCCATCTCATTGCCTGAAATCAGGCGGTAGCTATCCCCGTCGCGCACAGCCGTACCTACCCGGTCGCAGTCCGGGTCGTTGGCCAAAAGCAGGTCTGCGCCGAGTTTTTGGCAGTATTCCAGGCCCAGAGCCAGCGCCTCCTGAATCTCGGGGTTGGGATAGGGGCAGGTGGGGAAATTGCCGTCCGGCTGCTCCTGCTCCTTGACGACCGAGATGTTCGTGTAGCCGTTTTCCCTCAAAATGCGGGTAACGCAGCCCAGCCCGGCGCCGTTGAGCGGCGTATAGACGATGGCGACGTTCTTATCGATGCCCTCTGGCTGGAAGGCTTCTTTGGAAACACGGTTCAGATAATCCGTGATAATCTGCTCAGAAATATACGAGATAGCCCCCTGCTCCAGCGCCTGCTCAAATTCCATGAGCTTGACGCCCTCAAACGTATCCACCTGGGAGATTTCCCCCAAAATGCTCTTGGCGGCTTCCAGCGTAATCTGGCAGCCATCCGCGCCGTAGACCTTATAGCCGTTGTACTTGGCCGGGTTGTGGCTGGCGGTTACGACGATGCCGCCGTCGCAGTGCAGCGCCCGCACGGCATAGGAGAGCGCAGGCGTGGGCATGAGTTGCTGGTAGAGATGCACGCGCACGCCGTTGGCCGCAAACACGCAGGCCGCCGTCTGGGCGAAGAGCGTGGATTTGTTGCGGCTGTCGTAGCCGATGGCAACAGAAGGATTTGTAAATTTTTTATGAAGGTAGCTGCAATAGCCCTGGGTCGCCCGGGCGACGGTGTGGACGTTGAGGCGGTTGGTGCCCGCGCCGATCACCCCGCGCAGCCCGCCCGTGCCAAACTCGAGGTCCCGGTAGAAGCGGTCGAAAATTGCGGCTTCATCGCCGGAAATCTGCTCCAGCTCCGCCTTCAAATCGGCATCCCGCAGCGGCGCGGAAAGCCAGAGCTGATAAGTTTCAAATGCCTGTTTTTGCATAATATCTCCCCTTGAAAAGTGTCGCCGGCCAGCGCGGCGCCTGAATATTCAAATTATAGTATAAAAAGCCCGGCGTTTCAAGCACTGCAACCTTGAAAGAAGGGCGGCCGTATGTTATACTGCAATCGAACTATCAATTTTTATGCAAGAAAAGCGAGAATGGCATGAAGTTAGAGCGGTATCCACTCAAAATGCGGCCGGCCTATAAGGATTCCCTTTGGGGCGGCGACACGCTGAAACGAAAGTTCGGCAAGGATTCGGGCCTGGCAGTTACAGCGGAAAGCTGGGAGCTTTCCACCCAGAGCGCCGGGCTGAGCATCATCGCAAACGGCGCTTATGCGGATATGACTTTTGCGCAGTATGCCGGCCAGTTCCCGGAGGCGGTTTCCCCGGATTTTAAAGCGGGGGAAAAATTTCCCATACTCGTCAAGTTTCTGGATGTGGAAAAACCCATCTCCATTCAGGTGCACCCGTCGGATGAAAACGCCGGCCCGGGCGAAGAGGGCAAGGCAGAGGCCTGGTATATCGTCTCGGCCAATCCGGGGGCGCGTATTTATTACGGCCTAAAAGAGCAAATTACAAAAGAAGAACTGAGAGAACACGCAGCAAACGGGACGATGGAGCAGGTGGTCAACCAGGCGCCTGTGCGACCGGGGCAGGTTTGGTATAACCACCCGGGCATCGTGCATTCCCTGGAGGGCGGCGCGCTGGTGGCGGAGGTGCAGCAGAATTCGAATACGACCTACCGCGTCTACGATTTTAACCGCAAAGATGCCAGCGGCAATCTGCGGGAGCTGCATCTGGAAAAGGCGCTGGATGTCATCGACTATGCGCCCAAGCAGGGGGATGAGAACGCGGTTCTGAGCAAAAAGGCGGAGGGAAATGCGCTTGCGCCTTTGTTCGTTTGCCAGCATTTTAAGATGGAGCGGCTGGATGTGCAGGATCGGATTGACCTGTGCTGCGGGGCTCAGAGCTTTTATTGCCTGCTGTTCCTGGAGGGCGCCGGTAGCATCGTCTATGCCGGGCAGAAATTCGATTTTACGGCAGGAGACTGCTATTTTATCCCGGCCGGGCTGGGAGAATACCGGGTGGAGGGCGTCTGCATGGCGCTGGCCGCTCATATCTAATAAAGGAGCAAACAAATGAAAATAACCGCACTGATTATGGCAGGGGGAAAGGGCGAGCGCTTCTGGCCCAGAAGCAGAACGCATCTTCCAAAGCAGTTTCTTTCGCTGACGGGCGACGGAAAGACGATGATCCAGCTGACGGTAGAGCGCATCTCGGGTCTGGTGGATATCGAGGATGTCTATGTGGCGACCAACCGGGCCTATAAGAGCCTGGTGCAGGAGCAGCTTCCGGGCATCCCGGAGCAAAACATCCTGCTGGAGCCGGTGGGCCGCAATACGGCGCCCTGCATCGGCCTTGGCGCGGAGCATATCGCAAAAAAATACGACGACGCCATCATGATGGTTCTCCCCTCGGATCACCTGATCAAGATGCCCGCGGTGTTTGCCGGGGTGCTGGAGCAGGGCGCGAAGGTCGCGCAGGAGGGGGAAAATCTCGTTACCATCGGCATCACGCCCGCCTATCCCGAAACCGGATACGGCTATATCAAGTTCGATGCCGCGGCGAAAAACGGCGGCGCCTACGCCGTCGAGCGGTTTGTGGAAAAGCCGGATCGCGCAACGGCAGAGCAGTATCTGGCCAGCGGCGACTATCTGTGGAACAGCGGCATGTTCCTGTGGAAAGTCTCCTCCATCCGGGCCAATATCAAAAGATTCATGCCGGATCTCGCGGATTCCCTGGCCAAAATCGCGGCCAGCATCGGCACGGGCGAATATGAAAGAACGCTGGAAGCCGAGTTTACGGCCATCAAGGGCGAATCCATCGACTACGGCATCATGGAAAAAGCCAAAAATATCTATATCCTGCCCGGCAATTTCGGCTGGGACGACGTGGGCAGCTGGCTGGCTGTCGAGCGCATCAACCCCACGGATGAACACGGCAATATGGTGAAGGGCAATGTCGTCTCCTACGATATGCGCGGCTGCACCATCGAGGGCGGCGAAAAGCTCATCGCGGCTGTGGGCCTGCGGGATATCATCGTCGTGGATACGGCGGACGCGACGCTCATCTGCGATAAGCAGAGCGCCGGGGATATCAAGAAAATTCTGGAATCTCTGCGCAGCCAGGGCAGGGAGCAGTACCTTTAATCGGAAAGGCAGCAAATGAATATTTTTAAAGAACTTTACAACTACCGGCAGATGATCTTCAGCCTGGTCAAGCGGGATTTGCGCGGGCGGTATAAGGGGTCGGTCTTTGGCTTTTTGTGGACGTTTTTAAACCCGCTTTTGCAGCTGGTCGTCTATACGTTCGTGTTCGCCTTTTTGCTCAAATCCGACATCGAGAACTACTATCTGTTTTTGTTCGTGGCGCTGATTCCCTGGCTGTTTTTCTCCACGGCCATCACGGGCGGTTCGGGCAGCGTATTGCATCAATCGGGCATGGTAACCAAAATCTACTTCCCGAGGGAAGTGCTTCCCATTTCGCATGTTACCAGCGCGTTTATCAACATGCTGTATTCCTTTATCGTGGTGTTCATTGTGATCATCATCGCCCAGGTGCCGGTGAACCCTGTGGCGCTGCTGTATCTGCCTGTCGTCCTAGTTGTGGAATATTTCCTGGCCCTTGGGATCACCATGCTGGTCTCGGCCATCACGGTCTATTTCCGGGATCTGGAGTTCATTTTGAGCATCTTCATGATGGCATGGCAGTATCTGACGCCCGTCATGTATGCTGTGGATATTGTGCCTGAGCATCTGCTGAAGATTTTCATGCTCAACCCCATGACGCCCATCACCATCGCGTACCGGGATATCCTCTATTATGCCAAAGCGCCGGATCTCTCCACGCTGCTGCTGGCCATCGGCATGAGCGCCGTGTTTATGCTGATTGGGTTCTGGGCGTTTGGAAGGCTGAAAAAGCGCTTTGCGGAAGAGATGTAGGGCGGTGAGAAAATGAGCGCAATCAAAGTAAGCAATGTCAAAAAACAGTTCCGGGTCTATCTGGACAAAGGCTCCAGCCTTAAGGAGCGGTTTTTATCCTTCAAGAGAAATAAATACGAGGTGCGCACGGTCCTAAACGGTGTGAGCTTTGAAGTGGGCCGGGGCGAGGCTGTGGGCCTCATCGGCCATAACGGCTGCGGCAAGAGCACGCTGTTAAAACTGCTGACGCGCATCATGTACCCAAACGAGGGCAATATCGAGATGAACGGCCGGGTCTCCAGCCTTATCGAGCTGGGCGCCGGGTTCCACCCGGATATGAGCGGCCGGGAGAATATCTATATCAACGCCGCCATCTTCGGCCTGACCAAAAGGGAAATCGATGCCCGGCTGGATGATATCATCGCCTTTTCCGAGCTGGAAGAGTTCATCGATAACCCGGTGCGGACGTATTCTTCGGGCATGTATATGCGCCTTGCCTTCTCCGTGGCCATCAATGTGGACGCGGATATTCTGCTCATCGATGAAATTCTGGCCGTGGGCGATGCCAACTTCCAGATGAAATGCTTCAACCGTCTGCGGGAGATCAAGCAGCAGGGCGTTACCATCGTGCTGGTTTCCCACGCGCTCTCGCAAATCGAGCAGATCTGCGACCGCACCATCTGGATCCAGGATGGCCTAATCCGTATGGACGGCAAACCCCGGGATGTGCATATGGTGTATTCCGATTTTATGGGTGAAAAACGCCAACAAGTTGCCCAAAAAGAGCAGGAGCGAAAGAGGAAGGAAGAGGAGCGCAAGAAGGAGAAATCAGAGAACGAGGAAAAAGAAAAAGCTGAGCAGATGGTTCCTCAAAACCCAGGGTTGGGATTGCCGGGGGAAATTAAACGCTGGGGCAATGGCCTGGCGAAGATTGGGGATGTATGCATGAAAAATGCCGCAGGCGTAGAGCGCATTGTCTTTACTACGGGCGAGCCCATTACCATTGAGATGCACTATCAGGTGCAGCAGCCTGTGGAAGATGCGGTATTTGGATTCGGTATCTTTCGGATGGATGGCGTGCAGTGTTATGGCTCCAATACCCGCATTGATAGATATGAAAAGTTCAGCATAGAGCAGGATGGCATGCTGCGTGTGCAGGTGGATGCACTTAATCTCATGCCTGGGGTATATATGCTGGATGTTACGATAGAGCAAGAAATGGAAGTTCCAGTAGATTATTATCGGGATGCCGTGCGCTTTGAGATGCGCTCTCCTTATTCGGATGTCGGAGTGAGCCGTTTGCAACATACTTTTACTTGGGAGGAAAAAGGAAATGAGTGAGCAGGTCAATATTGAGCGGATTATGGAAGAAATTCGCCAGCAGATTCGTGAAAATAGTCTTGAGGAAATAAGCGAGGAAGAAGCCGGCGAAGAGCAGATCAGTATTGAGCAGATTATGCAAGAGCTTTGGCAGCAAATTCAGGAAAAGGGAGTCTCTTTAGATATTCCAGAATTTTCTGGGGTTTGGGAATCCCCGATATCT
>CAMSSU010000014.1 GCA_947063485.1 uncultured Clostridia bacterium
TTTGAACGTCAGGAGATGATCCGTAATCAGGAGGTCAGCAAAGAGAACTGGGAATTTCAACCGCATGGTTAATAATGAAACTGGAGCGATTAAGTTCAGCAACCTGGAATCTCTTTGCGATATTTTAGAATGTGAGCCGGGGGAGCTGTTCGTTTATAACCGTGAGAAATAGATTTGGTATGGCTGAGAGAAGAGACTGCATTTGCGGCCTCTTTTTATTTGCCCGCAGATTTGATATAATAGAGTCAGAAAACCGAAGGAGAACGACATGGCGCATAAAGCATTATACCGGCGGTTTCGGCCGCGCCGGTTTGAGGATTTGAAGGGGCAGGAGGTAGTGGCGACGGTGCTCAAAAACCAGGTGAGCGCGGGGGAGCCCTCTCATGCCTATCTGTTTTCCGGGCCCCGGGGCACGGGAAAAACGAGCACAGCCAAGATTCTGGCCTGCGCGCTCAACTGCCTGAACCCGCAGGATGGGGAGCCTTGCCTGGAATGCGAAAACTGCAAGGCCGCGCTGGAGGACGCGATGATCGACATCATCGAGATGGACGCGGCTTCCAACAACAGCGTGGAAAATGCCCGGGATATTCGGGATAAGGCAGGGCTGCTGCCGGCAAAAGGAAAATACAAGGTTTACATCATCGACGAGGTGCATATGCTGACGGGCTCTGCCTTCAACGCGCTGTTGAAGACGCTGGAGGAACCGCCGGCGCATGTCGTCTTTATTTTGGCGACGACCGAACTGGCGGCACTGCCAAAGACTGTGCTTTCCCGGTGCCAGCGGTTCGATTTCAGGCGCATTGAAGAGGGAGATATTGCCGCAAGGCTGGAAGAAGTCGCACAGAACGTGGGCGTCAAGGCACAGAAAAGCGCGCTCATGCAGATTGCCGCCGCATCGGACGGCGCGCTGAGAGATGCGCTGACCATTCTCGATCAGTGCTGTTCCTTTTCCAGCGAGATTGATGAGGAGCTGGTTTCCCAGGTTCTGGGTTACGCCGGTTATACGGCGCTCTACGCCCTGATAGCGGCCATGGCGGAATATGATGAGCGCACGGCGCTTGCACAGCTGACGGCCATTTTAGACGGCGGAATCGAGGCCGGTATTTTGGTGGGGCAGATGCTGGACTGTTTTCATAAGATGTTGTTAGAGGCTGTTTCAGGGGCGGAGGAGCAGAGCCCGCTCTGGCAGGCCGGCGGCAAGATGGGCAAAAAGACCTTGCTGCGCGGGGTTGAGATTTTTTCGGCGGCACAGGGCAGCATTCGGTTTGCGGCAAAGCCGCAGATTGTGCTGGAGAGCGCGGTATTGCGTTTCCTGCTCCCGGAAGGGGAGACGGACAGCTCGGCGCTGGAATACCGCATTGAAAAGCTGGAGCGCAAGCTGGCGCAGCTGGAGCAGGGCGGCGTTGCTGTTGGAGTGAGCGGCGCAAGGCCAGCGGCGGTGCAGGCAGGGCAGAAAAAGCGGGCAGAACCCAAGGCGGCGCAGGCGGAAGAGCCGGCGAGGGAAAGTGAGCCCAAAGCGGAAATCCCGGAAACTCTGCCGGAAGAGGGGGAGGCATGGAAGGCCATGCAGAAATACTGCGCCAAGAACCCGAGCGCCAAGCCGTTCTTGAGCGGGATGCGGCCGGTGGCCGAGACGCGGATGCAGCTGACGCTGGCCGGCGGCAACCCGGCGATGCTGCGCATGTTTGAGGGCAGTGATCTCAAGGCAGAGATCGAGAAAGTGCTGGAAGAGCAGCTGGGCAGGAAAATCGGCCTGCAGATTCAGCAGGAAAGCGCACAGGAAGAGTTGTATCAGGAAGAAACTATTGATATAATAGATTAAAACGAGTAAGGAGCTTTGGAATATGGCAAAGAGAAGCGGAGGATTCCGACCGGGTATGGGCGGCGGGATGCAGAATATGATGCAGCAGGCGCAGAGAATGCAGGCCAATATTGCGCGGGTGCAGGAAGAGCTGGAAGAAAAGGAAGTGGAGGCCAGCGCGGGAGGCGGCGTCGTCAGCGCGGTGGTATCCGGCAAGAAAGTGCTCAAGAACCTGACGATTGCGCAGGAAGTTATGGACCCGGACGACATCGAGATGCTTCAGGATCTCATTATCGCGGCCGTCAACGAGGCGATGGCCAAGGCGGAACAGCTCTCGGAAGAGGAGATGGCGAAAGTTACCGGCGGGATGAACCTTGGGGGGCTATTTTAGGCATGTTTGGAATTGAGGCCATGAATAAGCTGGCCGAATGGTTTGCCCGGCTTCCGGGCATCGGCCCCAAGAGTGCGGCGCGGCTGGCTTATCATGTGATCGATATGGAGCCGGAGGAAGTCAAGGCGTTTGCGCAGGATCTCTATGCGGCGCGGCTGGCCGTGCGCTACTGCTCGGTCTGCGGCAATTTGACGGATCGGGAAAAGTGCTACATTTGCGAGGATGACCGGCGGGATACCGGCACGATTTGCGTCGTGCGGGATTCCAGAGATGTGATGGCCATCGAACGGGCAGGGGAATACCGGGGCGTTTACCACGTGCTGGGCGGGACGATCTCTCCGCTGGACGGCATCGGCCCGGACGATCTGCGCATCAAGGAGCTGCTGAACAGAGCCAAAGAGGGTGTACGGGAAGTGATTTTGGCGACTAACCCGGACGTTCAGGGGGAGGCGACGGCCGTCTATCTCTCCCGGCTGCTGACGCCGCTGGGCATCAAAGTAACCCGCATTGCCCATGGCGTTCCTGTGGGCGGTGAGCTGGAATACACAGACGACGTTACGCTGATGAAATCCATTGAAGGGCGCACGGAGTTCTAAAAGAATATTTTTGGAAAAATTGGAAAGAATCACCTGTAAGGCAAATATATATAGTGCAGGTGATTTTTTATGTTTGAAAACAAAATGGAAAAACAGGATATGAGGCTCAAGGAGGAGGCGCGCCGGGCACTGGCCGCATGGAAAGCGGCAGAGGAATTTTTAAACCATGCTTCGGATCCTGCGCTGGTGGATTTCGCGATCTACGATCTGGAGGCGGCGAAAAAGAAATACCTTTATTTGCTGGGCCTGTTGCGCCAGGATATGAAGAGCGCGAAGCTTCGGGAGCCGGAACCAGCGCTATTGGAACAGCAAGAACAGGCATGATGTGAGATAGAGGAGGGGGCTGACGCATGAACTGGGAAGCAGTGATATACTTTGCCATTGGGCTGGCATTGCTCTATTTGATTGGAAAATTACTGCTTTCGATGAAATGGCTCCTGCGGCTGCTCTTTAACTCGATTTTAGGCGGTGCGGCGCTGGCACTGCTCAACTTGATTTTGGCGCAGTTTTCCATTAGCATTGCGCTGACGCCGGTTAACGCGATGATTGTCGGCCTGCTCGGCCTTCCGGGCGTTCTGCTGCTGTTTCTGATCCGCCTGATTTTGCTTTAATCCCGTTTTTTGCTATAATAGAGGCAAGAGAAACGGGAGAAAAGCGGGAAATGTATCGAAACTTTCGAGAGGTTTATGAGGCGGCGCAAAATTGCCAGGCCTGCGCTCTGGCAAAGACGCGCAGGAACGTCGTTTTTGGAGAGGGAAGCGCGAAATCCGGCGTGATGTTCATCGGCGAAGGGCCGGGGGAGCAGGAGGATAGGACAGGCCGTCCCTTCGTGGGCCCGGCGGGGCAGCTTTTGGACAAGATGATCGCGGCCATTGATCTAAAGCGGGAGGACGTCTATATTGCCAATATCGTCAAATGCCGACCGCCTTATAACGCAGATCCGAAGCCGGAATATGCCCAGGCCTGCATGGGGTATCTGCGCGAACAGGTGCGCTATGTGCACCCGAAGGTGATCGTCCTGCTGGGGCGCATCGCCTGCCAGAATCTTCTGGGGGAAAAGCAGGGCATCACGCGGCTGCACGGGCAGGTTTTCCGGCGCAAGGGCTTTGCGCTCATCCCGACATATCATCCCTCTGCGCTGCTGCGCAACCCGGATCTCAAGCGGGATGCCTGGGAAGATTTCAAAATAATTAAAAAAGTGCTGGAGGAAGGCGTATGAATCTTTCCTGGCAGCACAAGCGATTGCAGACGCTCGCCCAGGGGAAGGGGGAGCTTGTTTTGGGTTCTGGGAATCAAAGCGCGCAGATCATGCTCATCGGAGAGGCGCCGGGCAGGGAGGAGGTGCAGGCCGGGCGGCCGTTTGTGGGCAAGGCAGGCAGAAATCTGGATTCCTTTTTAGAGGCGACGGGGCTGGCCCGGGAGGAGCTTTACCTGACCAACGTCGTGAAATTCCGGCCGGTGCGCATCAGCCCCAAGGGGACGGCCTCCAACCGGCCGCCTTCGCAGAAGGAAATCACGCTTTGCATCCCTTATTTGAAGGCGGAGATTGAGCAGGTGAGCCCGCGGCTGATTCTGACTTTGGGCAATATCGCCTTGCAGGCTATGCTGGGAAGGGAGGCCAGGATTGGACAGTATCACGGGAGGGAAGCGCTGACGGCGGACGGTAAAACTGTTTTTGCGCTCTATCACCCGGCCAGCATTATTTACAACCCGAAATTAAGGCAGACATATGCCGAGGATTTGGCCCGGCTGCGCGCTTATTTGACAAAAAGGGACAAATCGGCTAGTATAGAGGAATTAAAGCGGGAGGCAGAAGAATGGAACGAAAAAAGGTGATATACCTCGTTATTATCGCAGTGCTGTCGGCGGCGCTCATTGCTTCACTGCTCACTTACTACTTCACGACCAAAAGCATCGAACGCGGCGAGCTGTATTTAAAAGGCCAGAGCTATGAAGAACTGATGAAGTATTTCGAGCTGGAAAAAGTCAAGAACATGATAGACGAATACTATATCCGCGATGTGCAGGCAGAAGAGCTCCTAAATGGAACGCTTTCCGGCATGGTGGAGCACTTGGGAGACGGGCATTCTGCCTTCTATACGGAGGAGGATTACCGCTATTTCGATGAAAAGAGCGCAGGGAGCTATATTGGCCTTGGGATGCTGCTGCGCAAGGATGGAGATGATTACCCGGTTGTGCGGCAGGTTTTCCCGGGCACGCCGGCATATGATGCGGGAATTGCGGCAGGAGATCGGGTTCTTCGCGTGGATGAGAAGGACACGCGCGATATGGATATTGACGGCGTTTTGGGCCGCATCCGGGGCATTGAGGGCACGAAGGCCAAAATCACGCTGCAATCCGGCCAGGAGAACAGAGAGGTTGAACTGCCGCGCAGGGTAACGGACATGCAGATGGTCATGACGGATATGGTCAATGCGAAGGTGGGATACGTCAACATCGTGGAATTTTCAGGCAGCGCTGTGGACGATTTTAAGAAGGCCATTGCGGCGATAGAGGGCGAAGGCGCTCAAGGGGTGGTCATCGATTTGCGGGGCAACCAGGGCGGGAATATCAGCCAGGCGATGGAGATCGCCGACCTGCTTTTGGATGAGGGGCAGATCGCCTATGTGATGGGAAGGGAGAAGGTGAGCATCACATGGAAATCCTCCAAAAGCGTGGAGTACGACAAGCCGATTGTCATTCTGACGGATGGGCAGACGGAAGGCGTGAGTGAGGTATTCGCCGCGGCATTGCAGGAGCGCGGCAGGGCGCAGGTTTTGGGCGGAAAGACCATGGGCAGAGCGGTTATGACTTCCTTCTTCGAAGTGCCCTCTACGGGAAATGTGGTCAAGCTCGTAACGGGAAAATACTGCACGGCAGGCGGGGCAGAGATCGATAAAAATGGTGTGATTCCGGATGTGGAATACAGCGATGCGGATGCCGAGGAGCAGATGACCATTCTTGCAAAAGCGGCAGAGCTGCTTGGGATGCAATAAGCAATAAGAAAAGCTGGCAGAGAACCTGCCAGCTTTTTTGTTTAGAGCTGAATGGATTTTGTCGCGACGGCGCTGCAAAACGCGGCGTCATGCTCGACAAAGAGCATGGTTGGCGCATACGCGGCGATGAGCGTCTCGATTTGCCTGCGCGAATAGATATCGATAAAATTCAGCGGCTCATCCCAGATATAGATATGCGCGCTCTCGCACAGGCTTCTGGCGATGAGCACTTTTTTCTTCTGGCCGCCGGAAAATTCCGCCATATCCTTTTCAAACTGCACTCTCTCAAAATCCATTTTGCGGAGCAGAGCTTTGAACAGGCTTTCATCGATCTGGTTTTCCCGCGCATAGGCAGACAGGCTTCCGCACAGATGCGAAGTATCCTGGCTGACGTAGGAGAAAACCAGCCCGGAAGCGAGGGAGAGCGTTCCGGTATGCTGGATGGGCGAGCCCAGAATCAATTTGAGCAGACTGCTTTTGCCGCTCCCGTTTTTGCCTTGCAGGGCGACGCGATCGCCTTGCCGGATCTCGAAGGAGAGGGGAGAGCAGACGGCTCCGCCGCCATAGACAGGGGCGACCTCATCAAAGCGGGCCAAAATGCCGGCGTGATGCACCAGCGGATGCAGCTTCAGATTTTCTGCGCTTTCCGCATTTTTGAGCAGCTGGGATTTTTGCTCGATGGCCTTTTCCTGCCGCGCCTCGATGGCTTTGGAGCGCTTCATCATCTTTGCGGCTTTATGCCCGACAAAGCCTTTGTCTGCTGCGCCGCTTTTAGATGCCTCCACGCGATCCGACCACACGGCGCTTTGCCGGGCGGAGGCTTTGAGCCTTTTGATATCGCGCCTGAGCCGTTCGTTTTGCGCGGCCTCGGCTTCCTGCTGATGGCGGAAGTTTTCCATCCAGGAGGAGAAATTGCCGCTCTGCACCTGGATATTGGCTCGGTTCAGGGCGAGGATATGATCCACGCAGGAATCGAGGAAACGGCGATCGTGCGAGACCAAAATAAAGCCCTTTTTCTTTTGCAAATAAGCGGCGACGATTTCCCGGGCCTCGGCATCCAGATGATTGGTTGGCTCATCGATGAGCAGGAAGCGTCCTTGCTTTAGAAAGAGCGCGGCCAGCAGTGCCTTGGTTTGCTCGCCGTTTGAGAGCGTCTCGAACGGACGCCAGAGAATCTGCGCATCGACATCCAGATAGGAGAGCTCTCGGAGCAGCTCCCATTCTTCGGCCATGGGGCAGACTGCCCAGAGCGCGTCGATAGTGAGCTGGCTTGGATCTGAAATGGAATAGGGGAAATAATCAAATGGAACCGAAGAGATGATTTTGCCGCTATACTCGTATTTGCCAAGCAGGAGATTGAGAAACGTGGTCTTTCCCCGGCCGTTTCTGCCGACAAAGCCCAGTTTCCAATCGGTATCAATTGTGAAACTGACGTGTTCAAAAATAGGGTCGTAACTGGAAGAATAGGAAAACGATAAATCTTCCACTCGAATCATTGACATAAATGCATTACCTCCTTTGCCTTTTTGGGGCAAACGCGGCACTGCGGTGATTGGAGAGGGGGGATTCTATCTCACCTGATGCCGCTGCTATTTGCCGTAAACTGTAAGAATCAGGCGCATGTTCCAGGTCCTCCATTCAAAGATTTGGCCGGCTGCTTTTGGGCAGGAGACCGATTTGATTATAGCACAGGGCGCCTGCCAGGGCAATGCAGGCGAAAGCAAAATTTGGAGGTTTTGCAGTGAACGAAAAAAGCCGAAGGAAATTTTCCTTCGGCTTTGAAGTTTAGATGGGGGTTAAGAGCTGGACGATGGGGAAGGCTCCGGGGAGGACGAGTCGCTAGGCGATGGAGACGGCGAGGTGCTGGGCGACGGCGATGGGGAAGGCTCGGCAAAGGAGGCCTGCATTTCGCGTTTCGCGGACAGCAAATTATTCGTCGCCGCCTGAATTGCCGCGACGGATTTGGTATCCTCGCTGGCATTGAGCGCGTTTCTTACGGCGGTAATCAGCGAGATCAGGCGGTTCTTCTGGGTCTGGCTCAAGCGCCCTTCGGTATATAAGTAGAGCTCAGCCTCTTCGATGGCGGCATTTGCCTCGGAAATGGCCGTGGGCATTCCGGATTGCTCCAGCGCCCATTGCTCGGTATGCACCGGGCATTCGCCTGTGGGCGGAGCCTCCGGAGAATCATCGGAAGAAGCGCCGGTAACCAGGTTGGGGAAAATCCCGGCAAGAGATTCCTCGCCCAGCTGTGCATACGGGCTATCCCCCGGGATGACGACACCGCTGACGCTCTGAATCGAAGTTTCGGGGCAGTAGGGCCCGGGCGCGCAGTTGCCCTCCGCACAGATTTTAGCGGAAGAAGAATGCATATTGCAGACTTCGGTTGGCGCATCCCCGGCGGCGAAATAGTCGGTTACCGGGGGATGGAAGGTATCGGCGCTGCATGCATCCGTGCATTTTAATCCGGAAACACCGCAGACGGTATAGCGCGTAACGCCGTAGTCCGAAGCGTCGCCCTCTAAAATGGGCCGATCCTCCTTGCCTTCCAAAATGGCCTTCATATAGCGCTGCCATAGGATAGCCGCCTTGCTGCCTTGTTGCCCGGGCATTTGCTTATATTCATCATGGCCGATCCAGAGCGAGCTGGTATAGTAGCCCGTCATGCCGGAGAAAGCGATGCCACGGTTGCTGTGGTTGGTGCCGGTTTTTCCGGCAACGGTAAAGCCGCTGATCTGGGCATTGGTTCCTGTTCCGGACTGCACAGCGTTTTTGAGCGCTTCTACGAGCATGAAGGCTGTGGAGGGCTTGAACACCTGGCGCACCTCCTGAACATCTTCTGCATCTAGAATGACATTGCCATTCTTATCTACAACCTTTGTGAACGCCATGGGTTCGCGGTATTCGCCGCCGTTGGCGATGCAGGAATAGGCGCCGGCCATTTCCAGAGTGGAGATGCCGCTGGTTCCAAGGGCGAGACCAATGCCGTCTTTATTGATAGCATCGGGGCTGATGCCCAGCGCCATCAGATAATCATAGGAGGTATCGACGCCGACGTAGTCCATCAAAGTGCGCGCGGCGACGATGTTGAGTGAACTTTTGATACCTCTGCGGAGTGTCGCCGGCCCATAGCCCTCTACACCGTGGCTGGTTACAGGATAGCCCTCATCCGTGCCCCAGCCGGGAATGCGCGCTTTGATATTGGGGATCATGCTGCCAAGGCCAAGGCCCTTCTCAAAAGCCGGGCCATAGACAGCCAAAGGCTTGATGGAGGATCCCACAGGCATGCGGCTTTGATATGCGCGGTTTTGGAGCAGGCGCGCCGTCGGGACATCCCGGCTGCCCACCATGCCTTTGATTTGGCCGGTCTTATGATCGATGATAACAGCGGCGGCCTGGGGCTGGCGGATTTCAATCGTCGTCCCATTGGGGCCAGGCTGCTTGACGACGCTGTCTTTGGCGGAAAAACGATAGTAGCCGTCGTAGTTGGCGACCGTATCCTGCAATTTATGCTGGACATCCGGATCGACCGTCAGATAGATGGAATAGCCTTTGGTGCGCAGCTCATTTTGAATGGCGGATCGGTTTTGCGCCGTATCCTCCAGGCCGCGCGCCTTGAGCAGATGCGTTACCACGTCGTGAATGCCGTACTCTACAAAATGCGGCATATCGTAAATCTCGCTGGCGGAGCTTTTTTCCAGCACGGTGAACTCATCGTTCAGCGCCTCGTTCATCTCGTCCAAAGAAATATAGCCGGCGGTATACATGCGCTCGAGCACTGTTTGGATGCGCTTGTTCAGCTCTGTGGGATCTTTATAAACATAGTAGGCGCGGCGCGGGCTGAACAGCCAGGGATACTGCGTGATGCCGGCCAGGCAGGCGCACTCGCGCAGCGTGAGCTCACTTAGCTCCTTGCCGAAATAATCCTTTGCGGCGACTTTGACGCCGTAGATCGTGCCGCCAAGGGGGATGGTATTGAGATAGGCCTCCAGAATCTGATCCTTGCTGTATTCTTTTTCCAACTGAATGGCCAGGCTTGCCTCCTGAATTTTGCGCTTATAGGAGCGCTCGGAGGAGAGAAGCTGGTTTTTGATAAGCTGTTGTGTGATGGTGGAGCCGCCGCTGGTTTTTTTGCCGGACATATTGCCGACAAACGAGCCTAAAATGCGCTTGAGATCGATGCCGTTATGATGATAGAAGCGCACATCCTCGACGGCGATAACGGCCTGCTGAAGCTGGAGAGGAATTTCATCCAAAGAGGCATATTCGCGGTTTTCCGTTCCGGAATAGGTGGTAATGAGATTGCCGTTGGCATCGTAGATATAGGAGGTCAGCGCACTATCTGCCAGCACCTCCAAATCGAGATCCGGCGTTGTCCCAAGATAGGCATTGGCGACACCGAAAACGGCGCCGATGCCCGCCGCCATAAAGACGAGCAGCGCCAGGCCGAAGAGTTTGGCCGTGGTGATGATCGTGCCGAGCACATAGGAGGGTTTCTTTTTCCGCGGACAAAACAGAGACGCGGGTGCAGCTTTTTGGCTGCTGGCTTTGCTGCCCGATGCGCGGGATTTTTGGCTGGCCTGTTTCAGCTCCTTGGAGTTGAACACGATGGTTGCGCCGTCTTCAGGTTTCTGCGCGCTGGATTTGGCGGCAGGTGATCCGGATACGGGCCGGGAAGCGGAAGGCTGATTCACGCCGCCCCGGGAAAACAGCGAGGAGAAGAAACGCCTGCACTTAGAAAACAGAGCGCGGAACCAGCTTTGGATATGTTGAAAAAAACGGGATATGTTCCGGGAAAAGCCAGGAGATTTTTTTGCTTTGCTCATGGATTCCTCCTAATTAAGAGAACTTAGAATTATATACAGCATATTATAGCATAGATAGATAGGAAAGGCGAAACATTATACCGAAAATTTACAATCGCGCCCAGCTTGGCACGGCGGGCAGGAGGGGAGGGGTATGAAGAAGAAAAGAGCGAAGCGTCTGCTGGCTTTAGGCGCGCTGATGTTGTTTTTGCTGGCTTTGTATTTCTATCTCGACTGGGGGCTGCGGGAAAACCTGCTGGTGCAGGGAGAGGCGCAGCTGAACAATATTGCGATTTCCATCATGAACACATCTGTCAGCGAAGTATTGCAAAAGCACTACCCGGCCAGGGATTTGCTCAAAATAGAGAAGGATGAGCAGGGGAGAGTGGCGATGGTGAGCGCAGATGCGGCTGAGATGAACCAGATTGTCTATGAATGCGTGGAGCTGGCGCAGGAGAAGATCGCGCAGCTGGAGCGGGACAAAATTCCTATTCCGCTGGGCAACGCCATAGGCTCGCGGCTGTTTTCCGGCAAGGGGCCGGATATTCGGATTGGTGTTTTGCCCATGGGCGCAGTGAGCGCGGAGTATTTCACTGAGTTTTATGCTGCGGGGATTAACCAGACGCGCTACAAAATTTACATGGTACTAAAAAGCGATATGGCGCTGGTGGTTGGCCGCTCCAGCCAGAGCGTGCATATCGAGAGCCAGGTGCTCATCGCAGATGCGATTATTGTGGGGACAGTGCCGCAGTCTTATGCGAACCTGGACGGCGCCCGGGGCTTTATCGATCTGACACCTTGAAAACTGAATGGCGATGTGATAGAATAAATCGGATTATTTCTTAAAAGAGTTGAGGTGTTTCTATTTATGTCAGGGCATTCCAAGTGGGCGACGATCAAACGCAAAAAGGAAAAGACCGATGCGGCAAGAGGCAAGGTTTTCACGAAAATTGTCCGTGAGCTTGCTGTGGCCGTGAAGGAAGGCGGAGGCCCGGACCCGAGTATGAACCCAAGGCTGCGCGATACCATTGCGAAGGCAAAGGCAAACAACATGCCTAACGATAACATCGATCGGGCCATCAAAAAGGCATCGGGCGAGCTTGGAAATATCAACTATGAAAATATCACTTACGAAGGTTATGGCGTGGGCGGAGTCGCGGTGATTATCGACGTTTTGACGGACAATAAGAACCGCACGGCGGCGGAAATCCGGCATGCGCTTTCCAAAAACGGCGGCTCGCTTGGGACGACAGGATGCGTCGCCTGGATGTTTGACGCCAAGGGCGTGATTACCGTTGAGCAGAGCGAGGGCGTTTCGGAAGAGGAGCTGATGATGACGGCTCTGGATGCAGGCGCAGAAGATTTTAACGCGGAAGACGGCGTTTATGAGATTCTGACGGATCCGGCGGATTTCTCTCAGGTGCGCGAAGCGCTGGAGGCGGCGGGATATGCGTTCCTCTCGGCAGAGATGGATAAAATTGCCCAGACGAGCGTTGAGCTGACGGCGGAGCAGCAGGAGAGCGTGGAAGCGATGTTGGATATGCTGGAGGACAATGACGACGTTCAAAACGTTTATCACAACGCCCAGCTGGATGAAGAGTAGAAAAATAATTTGGCCTTACATAACCTGCCAAACTTTGGCAGGTTTTATTTTGCCGAAACAAGGGGACTGCTATGAAAGAGATAACGGTCATTATGGAGGAAGGCTGCCCCTATTGCGAGGAGGCAGAAAAACTGATCCAAATAGTGCAAAAAGAATATCCGGAAGTGCATATCTGCCGGATTGGAAGCGATACAAAAGAGAGCGAGCCCTACGATTTCTATTTCCTGCCCGCCGGATTTATCGGCGAGAAGCGCGTTTTTCACGGCGCATGCACGGAAAAGGAAATCCGCCGGGCTTTTGAAGAGGCAAACCAGGATAAAGCAGACTAAAAATGCCATACTAACCCCAAAGGATCACTCCGGAGGGGTTTTATGATGCACAAAGAGACGAACAAAAGCAAATACAGGCAGCGCAGATGGATTACGGCGGTGCTTTTTTTGGCAGTTGCCGTTACGGGGTTTTTATACGCCAGGCGGCAGCCCGGCATGCTGGCGGAGGAGGCGGGAACGGACGGCGAGACGCTCACATTTCACGCGGAAGTTTTCCTACGCTATCACTACGCTCTTTGCGGGCACGATATGGAGCAGGAGGCAGATGCGCGCCGCTATATTGGGCTGACACAGGAGCAGCTGGCAGAAGAATTTCCGGGCTATGCAGTGAAAAAGTTCTCTCCCGATCAGGCAATCCTGCAAAAGCAATACCCCTGCTACTGCCCAAGCCACATTCTGGCTTATTTGGAGGGGGAGGAAGTTGTGCTCAAGCAGTGCACAGCATTTGAAGAAAATTTTGAGGAGGTACAGCGCATTCGGATCCGGGTGGAGCAGCTGTCGGCAGAGGATCAGGAAGCGCTGCTGGCGGGCAAAGTGTTCGCCGATGCAAACGCGGCCAAGAGTTTTCTGGCGCCTTACCAGGTTTTTATGCAAGGCCAGCATTGAAATAGGCGCGCCGCTCCGCTATAATAATAGAAAACAAAAAAAGGCGGAGCGGGAGATGGAGCAGGTTAGGAAGCTGGCGGAGCAGGCAAAGCGGGCCAGCGAGATACTGGGAATTTTAAAAGAAGAGCAGAAAAACGCGGCGCTGGAGAAAATGGCGCAGGCTCTGCTGGATCATACGCAGGAGATTCTGGCTGCCAACGCGCAGGATCTGGAGGCAGCCCGGCAAAGGGGGACGAGCCAGGCAATGCTGGATCGGCTGGCGCTGACGGCAGAGCGGATTGCCGGCATGGCAGAAGGGATCCGCAAGGTGATCGCGCTGCCAGACCCTGTGGGAGAGGTTTTGGAAGAGTGGACAGCGCAGAGCGGCATTCGGATAGAGAAAAGGAGAGTGCCGTTTGGGGTTGTCGGGATCATCTATGAGGCGCGGCCCAACGTAACATCGGATGCGGCGGCGCTCTGCATCAAGACGGGCAACGCAGCGCTTTTAAAAGGCGGGAGCGATGCGCTGGGCTCTAACCTGGCCATTGCCGGGGTGCTGAAAGAGGCGCTTGCGGCGGCAGGGCTTCCGGCCGAGGCCATCGGGATGATTGCCGATCCTTCCAGAGAAGCGGCAAACGAAATGATGCGCATGAACGATCTGGTGGACGTGCTCATTCCAAGAGGCGGCGCGGGGCTGATCGCGGCGGTGGTGAAAAACGCGACAGTTCCCGTGATCGAGACGGGCGTGGGCAACTGCCATGTGTATGTCGATGAGAGCGCGGATTTGCAGATGGCGGAACGCATTATCATCAACGCAAAAACATCCCGGCCTTCGGTCTGCAACGCGATCGAGAATTTGCTCGTGCATGAGGGCATTGCAGATGCCTTTTTGCCCAGAATCTTTGCGGCGCTGAGGGAGAAGGGCGTGGAGATCCGCGGGGATGCGCTCTGCCAGCGCTATGGGGCGCTGCCAGCCTCCGAGGAGGATTACTGCACGGAGTTTCTCGATTATATTATTGCAGTCAAAGTGGTGAAAGATGTGAAGCAGGCTGTGCGGCATATCAATGATTATGGGACGAGGCATTCAGAGTGCATCGTTACGGGGGATTCGGCCAGCGCGGATTACTTCACAGGGCATGTGGATGCGGCGGCGGTTTACGTCAACGCATCGACGCGGTTTACAGACGGCGAAGAGTTTGGCTTTGGCGCTGAAATCGGCATCAGCACGCAAAAGCTTCACGCCAGAGGCCCGATGGGGCCCAGAGAGCTGACGAGCTACAAATATGTCGTCAGAGGCACAGGGCAAATTCGATAGAAGAAACAGAAAAAAGGCGCGGCCGCAGCGGCGCCTTTTTTGATCTGGGCGGAATGGGATTCCATGTTTTCTCAAAAGAAAAGGCCGCGCTGCCAGAGCAAACGCGGCCAGGGAAAGAAAGGGCTGGCGGTTAAAACCACCAGCCCCAGCTGCTCAAGAAAAAGAACAGCCCTGCGATGATCAGCAAAGCAAAAATGGCGATGAGGCAGCCACACCCGCCGCCACCGCCGCCGTAGTAATGGCGCGGGGGACGCGGAGGCCGGGGCGGCCCCCAGAAACCGCCTGGGCGCGGGCCAAAACCAAAGCCCCAGCGAGGGCCATGGTGATGGTGATGCGGAGGAGGCACGCCGGGACCGTGATGATGCCTGGGGCCGCCGTGAAAACCGCCTGGGCCATGGTGCCCGAGGCCGCCATGGAAGCCGCCTGGGCCCGGCCTAGGCCCGCCGCCTCTTGGCCCGAAAATGCCGGCGCGGGGCCCTCCTGGAGATGGCCTTCCAAATCCACCCGGCCCCATGCCGCCTCTTGGCCCTCCCGGGCCTCTTCCTCCTGGTCCTGGCATTTTGATTCCTCCTGCTGTGTAAAATAAAGAAGATATGATCGTAAGTATAAAACTTTTTGGGGCATCCTGCAAGAGTCTTGTAAACATGGAAGGAATAAGCGCAGGCGGCAGCGAATAAATGTAACAGGAGGCAGGGGCATGAAAACAATCGGCATTACTTGTTCCCGGACGGATGAATACCGATCCGGGATTAGCAGAGAATATTCAGAGGCGGTGATCCGGGCGCGCGCGCTGCCTTTTTTGCTGCCCGTAACCACAGATGGGCAGGCGATTTGGGAACAGGTTTCCCGCATGGACGGCGTGCTCTTAAGCGGCGGATACGACATTGCGCCGAGCTATTACGGACAGCAGCCCCATCGGAATTTGGGCAAAGTGGACGGGATGCGGGATGAATACGAGATGAAAATCCTGGAGGCGGCGATGGCACAGAAAAAGCCGGTTCTGGGCATTTGCAGGGGGATTCAGCTGATGAACGTCTATTTTGGCGGCACGCTTTTGCAGGACGTTTTAAGCGCAGGCCCGCAGATTTTCGGGCACGACCAGACCTGCGAGCGCTATTTGCCTTCCCATGAGATTGAAATTGAGCTGGGAAGCTGGCTGGAAGGGATTTTGGGACGGCGCGCCATGGTCAATAGTTTTCACCATCAGGCGGTGGATGCAGTTGCCCCGGGGTTTTGCGTGACGGCCAGAGCGGGGGACGGCATCATCGAGGCGATGGAGGATCCGGCGAGAAACTGCTATGCCGTTCAGTTCCACCCGGAGATGATGACAGAAAGGGACAGCAGGGCACAAGCGGTATTCGACGCCTTTGCGGCGATGCTTTAGGAGGGCAATATGTTATTTGATATTCATTCGGATCTGTTTATGGACGTAGACAACCGGCGCGCTGGAGGCAGCCGCAGCGCGATCTCGGAAAACCACAGTGAAAGGCTGAAAGAGGGCGGCGTTACCGGCATGTTTGCGCCACTGTTTATCAACCCCTATCAAAGCGAGGAGCTTTTGCACAAAAAAGCGCGCAGCATGTTTTTGAGCATGAGTGCAGAGCTGAACGACAATCGGCAGATCGTCGCGGTGGCCAGATGTGCGCAGGATTTTTTGGATGCAGCGCAGGAGGGAAAGCTGGCGCTGATGCTGGGCAGCGAGGGGCTTTGCTATATCGGCGAGGAAATCGCGCTGATCGAGGTGTTCTATCAGCTGGGAATGCGGGAAGTCAGCCTGACCTGGAACGAGGACAATGCGCTGGCCAGCGGCGCGAAGGGTGATCCCGGGCGCGGGCTGACGCAGGCGGGGGCTGCGCTGGTTCGGAGAGTGGAAGAGCTGGGGATGATTCTGGACGTTTCGCACATCAATGAAAAGAGCTTTTGGGACATTGCAAAAATCGTCAAAGAGCCCATCATGGCATCGCATTCCAACTCCTACACGCTTTGCCCGCATCCGCGGAATTTGAAGGACGATCAGCTGGCGTTTATTCGGGAGATTGGCGGCGTCGTCGGGTTAAACGCATACCCGGAATTTGTGCAGCAGGAGCAGCCGCTTTGGAACATGGAGCGGCTGGCCGACCATATGGATTATATGATCGAAAAAATGGGCATTGAGCATGTCGCCCTGGGCTTTGACTTCGCGGATTATATGGATGAGGAAGACGCGCACCTTTCGGATTTTTACAGCGCGCGGCATATTCCGAAGCTTCTGGAGATTTTCCGCCGCCGGGGCTATACGCAGGCGGATTTGGACAAAATCACGCATGAAAACATTCTGCGGGTGATCCGGGCGCGGATGGGATAAGGGGAAATAAAAAAAGAGAGCCGAAGATTGGCTCTCTTTTTCATTTGAATGAAAGAGAGCTTGCAAAACTGCAAGCTCTTTTTTGGGCTATGCCGTCTTTTCAAACTGGGAGTTATACAGCTCGGCATAGAAACCGTTTTTCTTAAGAAGCTCTTCGTGGCTGCCCTGTTCGACGATATCGCCGTCCCGCATGACCAGAATCAGATCCGCATCCCGGATGGTGGAAAGGCGGTGGGCGATGATGAAGCTCGTGCGGCCCCGCATCAGGTTGTTCATCGCCTGCTGAATGAGGATCTCTGTGCGGGTATCGACGGAGCTGGTGGCCTCATCCAAAATCAGAATTTTGGGATCGGCGACCATGGCCCGGGCAATGGTGAGCAGCTGTTTCTGCCCCTGAGAGACGTTGCCCGTCTCTTCATTGAGCACCATTTGATAGCCGCCGGGCAGCGTGCGGATAAAGCGATCGACCCGGGCAGCTTTGGCCGCCTCGTAGACCTGCTCATCCGTGGCATTCAGATTGCCGTAGCGGATGTTTTCCATGATGGTGCCGGAAAAGAGCCAGGTATCCTGCAAAACCATGCCGAAGCAGCGGCGCAGCTGCGTCCGATCATAATCGCGGATATCCACGCCATCGACTAGAATGCGGCCGCTATTGACATCGTAGAACCGCATGAGCAGTTTGACCATTGTGGTTTTGCCGGCGCCTGTCGGCCCGACGATGGCGATTTTTTTGCCGGCGGCGATATCTGCGGAGAAATCGTTGATGATGATCTTATCTTCGCTATAGCCGAAGTGTACGTTTTCAAACGCAACATGCCCCTGGATATTCTGCGTGGAGGCGGGGTTTTGGATGGAAGAGGGCTCTTCGGTTTCCTCGAGAAATTCGAAGATGCGCTCGGCCGCCGCCGCTGTGGATTGCAGCTGGTTGGTGATCTGCGCGATCTGGTTGATGGGCTGTGTGAAACTGCGGACATACTGGATGAAGGACTGGATCTCGCCGACGGTGATGGAGCCCTGCATGGCCAGAATGCCGCCCAGAATCGAGACGCCGACATAGCCGAGATTGCCCACCAGGCTCATGATGGGCATCATGATGCCCGAGAGGAACTGGGATTTGCGCGCCGCAGAGGCGAGGGTATGATTGAGCGCATCAAACTCCTCGATGCTCTTTTGCTCATTATTGAACAGCTTGATGACGTTGTGCCCGCCATAGGCTTCTTCCACATGGCCGTTGATATGGCCGGTATATTCCTGCTGTGCGCGGAAATGCTTCTGGGATTTTTTGACGATGAGCATGACCAGCGCCAAGGAGATGGGCAGCAGCACGATGACCAGCAGCGTCATGGACCAGCTGATGGAGAACATCATGGCCAGCACGCCGACGAGCGTGCAGATGGATGAGATCACCTGGCTCATGCTCTGATTCATGCTCTGCGTCAGCGTATCGATATCGTTGGTGATGCGGGAGAGTGTTTCGCCGTAGGTATGCTTATCATAGTAACTCATGGGCAGTTTTTCGATTTTAATGGAAATATCCCGGCGCAGCCCATAGGAGACTTTCTGCGAGACATTGCCCATGATGACTCCCTGGATAAAGGAGAACAGCGCGCTGGCCAGATACAGGCCGAGCAGCGTCAGCAAAATTCTGCCGATCTTGCCGAAATCGATGCCCGCGCCGCCCGAAATTTTAGAGACCAGACCGTTGAAGATTTCGGTTGTCGCGTTGCCCAGCACTTTGGGGCCGATGATGGAGAACACCGCGCCGGCGGCCGCGAAGATGACCACCAGAAGCAAGCTGAATTTGTATCTCGAGAGCACGCGGGAGAGCTTTTTGATGGAGCTCTTAAAATCCTTTGCTTTTTCGCCTGCCCGCATATGGCCGCCAGGGCCGTGGCCGCCGCCGGGGTGGCCGAACGATCTTTTCTTTTCACTCATTTTTGAAGTTCCTCCTCTGAAAGCTGAGATAGAGCGATTTGGCGATAGACATCGCAGGAATCCAGAAGCTGCCGATGCGTGCCTATTCCGGCGACTTTGCCGTCGTCCAGGACGATGATCTGCTCGGCGTTGGCGATGGTGCTGATGCGCTGGGCCACGATGATGACCGTCTTGTTATCCGTATTCTCCTTGATGGCCCTGCGCAGCGCGGCGTCTGTGCGGTAATCCAGGGCAGAGAAGCTATCATCAAAAATGAGGATATCCGGATCGCTTGCAAGCGCCCTGGCGATGGAAAGCCGCTGCTTCTGCCCGCCAGAGACGTTGGTTCCGCCTTGGGCGATGGAGCGGGAATAGCCGAGAGAACTGCTCTCGATAAACTCCGTCGCCTGGGCGATGGAGGCGGCTTTTTTCATGGCTTCGTCGCTGAGAGATTCATCCGAGAACTTGATATTGGACTCGATTGTTCCGGAGAACAGCAGGCCTTTTTGCGGCACAAAGCCGATGGATTCCCGCAGTGCTTGCAGGCTCTGCTGGGAAACCTCTACGCCGCCCACCAGCACCTTGCCGCCGGTGGCGTCGTAGAGCCGCGGGATGAGGTTGATGAGCGTGGATTTGCCGCTGCCCGTGCTGCCGATGATTGCGGTTGTCTCGCCGGGGCGGGCGGTGAAGCTGATATGCTCCAGCACATCCTCGTCGCCATCGGGATAATGGAAGCTGACATCGCGAAACTCCACAACGCCCTTTTGATCTGCCGCCATGGGCAGGGCTTTTTGCGGCTCGGCGATGGAAGGCTCGCAGCTTAAAATCTCGTCGATGCGTTCGGCCGAGACATTGGCCCGGGGCAGCATGATGGAGACCATCGTGATCATCAAAAATGCCATGATGACCTGCATGGTATACTGGATGAACGCCATCATATCGCCGACTTGCAGCAGGCCTGCATCGATGCTGTGGCCGCCGTTCCAGACGATGAGCAGCGCGATGCCATTCATCAGGAGCATAAGCAGAGGCATCATGAGCGACATGGTGCGGTTGATAAACAGGCCGTTCTTCATGAGGGCTGTATTGGCCTGATCGAAGCGTTCTTCCTCGTGCTTATGCGTCCCGAAGGCACGGATGACGCTCAGGCCGGTTAGAATTTCCCGGGAGACGAGGTTGAGCTTATCTACCAGTTTCTGCATTCCCTTAAATTTGGGCATGGCGACGGCAAAGACAGTGCCCATCACGAGAGAGATGATGCCGACGGCCACGGCGAGGATCCAGGTCATACCCGAGCTGGTTCCGAACACTTTGACGATGCCGCCGGCGCCGATGATGGGCGCATAGAAGACGATGCGCAGCAGCATGACGATGGCCATCGTAACATTGGTTACATCGTTGGTGGTGCGCGTAATGAGCGAGGCCGTGGAGAATTTTTCGATATCCTCATTCGAGAAGGAGAGCACCCTGCGGTAGACATTGCTCCGCAGTTCTTTTCCCACGCTGGAGGCGATGAAAGCGGCCAGATAGCATACGGCAATCGTGCAGGCCATAGAGGTTAGGGCCAGACCCAGCATTTTTGCGCCGGAGATCAGAATATAACGGTTGGAAATTTTGCCCAGATCGATGCCAAGATTCTCATATTCATTTTGCACGAAGAGAATGCCAATCTGCGAGAGAATGGTCTCGGGCAGTTCATCGAACTTTTGATAGATTTCTGCCAGAAAAGCGTCTTTGCTGGCCTGATCCAGGGAGGCGAAGAACTGCTGGGGATCGACGCCCTCCGGAATGGGGAGATCGCCATCGAACAGGTTTTGGGCATAATCTGCGTTTTCGCCCTCTGCCTGCATATCGCCGGAGATGGCCATGCAAAGCAGCATGGGATGAGAGAGCGCGGATTCCAGGCTGGAAAGCTCCTCTTCGCTCAGATCTTTGAGCAGGTAGAATGCCTGCACATCGCTGGACATGCTTTGCAGTGATTTGGGCAGCCTATTTTTATCTTCTGAGCGGACATAATGCTCCATAATCCCAACCTGATCGGAGGGCAGAAGGCTGGAAAGCAGGAAATAGCTCTCCTGGCTGAGCACAGCTGGGACGGGCTCTTCTATGCCGCTTTGCTGAATGCCTGTATTGACGATTTCGGATGTATACGTCGGCAAGGCAAGATCGCAAAATGCCTCGGCGATGAGCAGCACTAATACGAGGAGCACAGGAAACAGATGATGTTTTAGAAATTTCAGTAGTTTAGACATTTCTTGTTCCTTTCTGAATGATGATATCTTGCAGCGATGGGATTGGCTCGGCAGAGGCGGTTTTGCACGCGCTCATGCGGCTAAACGCAAAGCCATCGCGGATTTTATGAAGCAGGGAGGAGAGAAGTTCGATTTCATCGGGCGCCAGCATCGCCGTAAACTGCTGATCCAGCTGGCGGAACAGCGCATCAATGGCATCCACGAGCTGGGCACCCTGATCTGTTAGAAATACCAGGCTCTTGCGTTTATCCGCCCCCTTTTCCCGATAGATATAGCCGGATTCTTCCAGGCGGTTGAGGGAAATGGCAACAGTGGACGGGGCGATATAGAGCATTTTTGCCAGCAGGGACTGCGTGATTCCCGGATTTTGATACAGAATATAGAGCAGCTCTGCCTGGGCAGGGTGCATATTCAGTTCATGAAAATGCGGAAAGGCCTCTGCAAAGCTCAGCTTCATAATTTGGGTAAAGAGGTGGTAAATATGAGGATAGGATTCCTTTTTCTCCATACGCTTCTCTTCTTTCTGAAAGCAATTTTAAAATAGTTAGTTAGCTAATATTAGCTGACTAACAAATTATAGCGGAGAGGGGAGCGGTTGTCAATTCATTCCAGCCAAACGTCGCAGTTTGTTCACAAATGGGAAAAGGATAGATTCCTTCCAATTTTTTTGCTATCATATTTTAGACGGGAAGGAGAGGGAATATGAGAAGAATTATCGTGCTGGACGACGAGGGGATGGGAAACGAGCCGCTGGGCTGGGAGGCATTGGCGGAACTGGGGGAGACGAGGCAGTACCGCCAGACGCCGGCGGAGCAGGTAGCTAGGCGCATTGGGCAGAGCGAGATTGTTCTGACGAATAAAGCGGTGATAGACAGGACCGTTATGGATGCTTGCCCGGGCATGAGATATATTGGCGTGCTTTCTACGCGGTATAACGTTGTCGATATTGAGGCGGCGCAGGAGAGGGGGATCGTGGTTACGAATATACCCGCTTATTCCACCTATGCCGTGGTTCAGCACAGCATGGCGCTGCTGCTGGAGGTTTGCAACCATGTGCACCTGCACAATGAGGCGGTGAAGGCGGGAAGATGGGAAAATTCCCCGAAATACTGCTTTTGGGAGAAGCCGCTCATCGAGCTTGCGCACAAGACCATGGGCATTTTGGGGCTGGGCGCGATTGGCCAGGGCATGGCCAGGGCGGCGCAGGCGCTTGGGATGCAGGTGATTGCACACACGCGCACGCCAAGAAATCTGCCGGGCGTGCGGGAAGTCGGCCTGGAAGAGTTGCTGAGGCAAAGCGATGTGCTCTCCATCCACTGCCCGCTGACACAGCAGACCGAAGGGATGATTGCGGCGGAGCAAATTGCCCTGATGCGGGAAAATGCGATTTTGATCAACACGGCCAGCGGCAAGATTGTGCGGGAAGAGGACGTTCTGGCCGCGCTAGAGGGGGGCAGGATCGGGTTTTACCTGGCGGACGTGATGGCCAGCGAGCCGCCCTGCCAGGGCGATAGATTGGCGCACCACGAGCGGAGCATTTTGACGCCGCATCTGGCGTGGTCTCCCATTGAGACGCGCAGGAGGCTGGTGCAGATCGCGGTCTCCAACGTTCGGGAATATTTACGGGGAAATATCCAAAATAGTGTGATTCCCGCTCAGGGCTTTGCCATGGCGAAAAATGACAAATAATTTGCAAAACGGATACTTCGGCGTATTGCGCCAGGGTGTTTGGTAAACTATAATAGAACATAGCAGTCAAATGCGGGAAATTCGTGATAGGAGCTGGGATGATGGAGACAGAAAAGAAGAGGGAAGACGGCCACGCTGGACAGGAGCCGGGAGGCGGCGCAAAGAAAAGCAGGAAACCGCTGATTATTTCGCTGTTGTGCATTGCCGCTGCGGCTTTGATTGCGGGCGGTATTTTTCTGATTTCGGCAAATGCGAAAAAAGAAGAGCGCGAGCAGGAGCGCCTGGCGATTGTGCAGACAGATGTCTTTTTGCAGGGCATTTCGGTTGGGGGCATCGATATTTCGGGCATGACGATGGAAGAGGCCCAGGCAGAACTGCTCTATCACAATGCGACGCTCAAAGACACGCTGGATGTTGAGATCATCTATCAGGATAAGGTCTATCCGTTTGCTCCGGCTGCGGCGGGGATTACGCTCAACTACGAGGATTCCCTGGCGCAGGCATTGCGGCCGATTTCGGCTGACGGCAGCTACGATCAAGTGATGGCGGAGGCTGAGGAGATTAAGACCAACGGCAGGGATTTCCCGATTCTTGTAGAATGGGAAGATGCGAAGGCAAAAGAGTACGTTGCGGCGCTGGCGGCGGAGATCAATGTGGATCCGCAGAACGCGACGTTTAAAATGGAAAAAGGCCAGGTCTCCTACATTGCAGACGTAACCGGCCTGGAGCTGAATGAGCAGGAGCTGATTGAACAGCTGCGCGGCGCGTTTGAGCTGGGAAAGAAGATTCAGGTTGAGGCGCCGGTGCAGGAGACGGAGGCGGAGGTTAAGCTGGCAGATATTGAGGGTAAGATCGTCCGGCGATCGGTTTTTGAGACTTCCTTTGCTTCCAGCGATGCCAACCGCTCTTTCAACGTAACCCGGGCGACCAACGCCATCAACGGCGTGGTGATTAAGCCGGGAGAGACTTTCTCCATGAACGACACGATTGGCCCGAGAACGTATTCGGGCGGCTGGAAGCCGGCGCCGGCGATCATCAACGGCGGCGCAGATAAGGAAATGCAGGCGGGCGGCGGTGTTTGCCAGGTTTCGACGACGCTTTATAATGCGGTCGTCAAGGCGGATCTGGAGATCGTTTACCGCAGAAACCATTCCAGCAAGGTTGGATATGTGGATGCAGGGCTAGACGCGACCATCAACACGGGGACGATCGACTTCACCTGGAAAAATAACACCAATTCGGATATTTTCATCGTTGCCTCGGCAGAGGGCAAGAAAGTGCGCATCGAAATTTATGGCGAGGCTTGGCCGGAAGAGTATGACGAGATTCGCCTCACTTCGGATTACATCGGCTCGATTGCGCCTAAGGCCATGAAAATTACGCAGGACAGCACTAAGCCCACGGGCTATGAGCAGATCGTGCGCAAAGAAAAGAGCGGTTCGAAATATGCTTCCTACAAGCACTACTATAAAGACGGCAAGCTGGTGAAAAAGGAGTTCTTGGCGAATTCCACCTACAACGCGGTGCAGGGAGAGAAAATCGTCGGGACAGGAGCCGTGCAGCCGACGCCTACGCAGCCGGTTACACCGACGCCTACCCCCACGCCACAGCCCACACCGACACCCACAGCTCCTCCTCAGGAGTCTACGCCGGCGGAGACGGATGCGCCGCCGACAGATGGTGCAGGGGATACAATCTAGAACAAAAGGAATAAAAGGAGCAGAAGCAATTCTGCTTCTTTTTTATTGCGGGAAAAGAAGGGGCGGGCGCGCAGATACCGGAAAGGCGGCAGAGAAGGAAGGGCGGAGGATAGTATTTTTATGAAAGAAAATGAAGGGCAGAGCCGGCATGGCTATGGGGCGGATAAAACGCCATGGCGGGCGGAAAGGAGGAGATAGGGAATTATAGCGGGAAAGACGAATGGGCGGGCATACCGGCCGTCTGCGCGCTGACACACAATCGGAGAAACGAAAAGCGCCGCCTGAATTACAGGCGGCGTTTCTGCTGGCCATAGCCGGCTATTTCTTGAACAGGTTGGAGAAAAAGTCTCCGACGCTCTGGAAAAAGTTTTGGATATCTTTGCCCAGCTTGGAGAAGAAGGTATCCACCTTCTTGGCGGAATCGATGACGCCGACAATGGATTCCAGACGCTCCTGGAGCTGGTCGGTATCCAGCCCTTCCAGTTCGCGGCACAGGCGGAGCAACTGCTCTACTTGGGAATCGGACACCTCCACGCCCAAATCCTTTGCGATGGCGGAGATCTCTGCGCGGACTTCATCGTCCGTCATATTCTGCGTTTGATCCAGAATGCCTTTGAGCTCATTGACGAGCAGAGTGGCATCCACACTGCCTATGGCCTCTGCCAAATCGCCCGTGATGACCAGTTCGCTGGCGGCGGCCTTTTTGGCGGATTCATCCAGCTTTTGGCCGGTGATATCCTCATAGGCTTTATAGATGCCTGTGAGGGCGGCGGTGCCGGAGACAGGGAAGGGGGCCGAGATCATGACGCTGGCATCTGTAATGCCGGCGGTGATGAGCGCATTGCGGTACATATTTTCACTGCACCAGTTGACATTATGCAGTGAAATATTCAGCCCTTCGCCCTCTTCCAAAGTTTGGATATAGACGCAGGAGAGAGCGACACTGCCGATCTTATTTTCCGGCGCGATGCCCTCCAGATACAGGCGCTCTTCCTGATTGGTTACGAGAAGCTCAGGCACATCGCCAGCGGAAAGATCGAAGTCTTTATAAATTTGCGCGCGCTGTTCTGCGGTTAGATCTGCGCCGATGGCGACGCGGGATTCTCCTTCGGCGACTTCGGCGGCCAAAACGGGGGCACAACCTAACATGATGGCAAGCAAAAAGCTGATCGCGCATATGCTAAATTTTTTTAACATACCAGCATCCTTTCTGATGGGACTTTTCTCTATTATAACATAGCCTGCAAGGACTGCGGCCAAAAAGATGAAACAATTGCATAAATAATTTATGAACGAAATGACGGATAAGCGGCATGGTTAAGGGAATTTTGGACAATGGCAAAGACGACGCAGGGAAAAAGGCGAAGAAGAGCGTTACAGAGTCTTGAGCAAAAATTCGATGAGAGGCGCGGCTTCGAAATGGGGCGGAACCCGGTGAAAAGCTGATAGGAAGGGACGCCCAGAGCGTCTGCGATTTTATCGATGGTCCTGACGCTGGGGTTGATGCAGGCGTGCTCGATATCGTGCAGCGTATCCTGGCCGATGCCAGCTTCCGAAGCCAGAGCCAGGCGCGAGAGACCAGCTCTGGCGCGCAGTTTGAGAATATTGCAGGCGACAACATAAGAAAGAGTATCCATAGTTTTCCTCCGAGAATGGTAATGGAAAATTATGGAATAAAAGAAAGAAGGATACAATCGGTTTGGGCAATGCTTTTATGACAAGATAATGGAAGGGCGAATTAAAAAGAGGGGCGGATGGATTCTGCCCCTCTTTGTGGACAGGGAGGATCAATAATAAGTTTTGGAATGCTCGATTTCCTTTAGAGTGGCCAGGCAGTCGTAGCCGCCTTTGCCGGTTTCGGGGTTGATGGGGTAGTGCACATTATAGAGATACCCCTGATCCGAATAGCGGCCTGTATGCTCCTGAAAAAGGGCGCTGTCTATGCAGACGTTTTTGACGACAGCGCACAGGACGACGTGGCTTGACCCTTCATACAGCTCCTTTTCCCAAAGATACTGGCACTCCAGATTCAAAAAACACTCCCGGATTCTGGGCGCGTGAACTGTGGCGGCGGGTTCTGCCGTCAGCCCGGATTTGCGGATCTCGTCGTCTTCAAAGCTGTTATTGGCAATCGTGGCATAGCAGCGGTCATAATATTCTGCGGAGGGGAAGTTCAGAACCAGCTCTCCCGTCTCTTTGATCGTCTGATACATATGCCCGGCCTGATTGACAGAGGCCATAATGCAGTAAAAATCCTCGCTGCTGCCCACGAAAGTCGCCCACGATTGCAGACAGGCATTGGGCAGGCCATTGGATTTATAGCTGGTAACGACAAAAAGCGGGGAGGGAATGGCCGTTACAAAATCGACCCAGGAGAAACCGTAGGTCGGGATGCTTTTCATGGATTGCGGCTTCGCGCGGTACTCTTTTTTCATGCCCTCTCTTCTCCTCTGCAAAAAGTTTCTTTCAGCTTCATTATATAGAAGAAAGGCAAAGCAGGCAATGAAAAGATAGACGGGCAATGGACTGCGGAGTTCAGCATAGATTTTTGCGGAAAGGAGAAAGTGCAGAGAGCAGCTGATTTTTATCAAATAAAAAATCGGAACGAGAGAAACTCGTTCCGACGTGGTGCGGATGACAGGAATCGAACCTGCATGGTCTCCCACTAGAGCCTAAATCTAGCGCGTCTGCCAATTCCGCCACATCCGCAGGCAACTAACATCATAGCAAAGGAGCAAAGAAAAGTCAAGGAAGGAGGGAGAGCTGCTGAGCAGCAGGAAGGTCCTCTTTTTGCGCGAGAAGCGCTTCCAGATTTTCGAGACAGGATTTGAGCTGAGCCAGCTCGTTTTGAATGGCCCCGAGATCTCTTTGCCCGGCATCCACCAGGGATACTTGCAAAAGAAGCCGGCCGGACTGCGCATGGAGCGCGCGGCATTGGCGCATGAGAGAATCGACAGACGGATTGGGATAGGGAACTGCTTTCATATACGGATCACCTTTGGAAGAGGCAGATGGTTTCGCGGGGCATATCTACCTATTATACTACTGCCAAGCGCAGAGAATTGGAATACAAGTTTAAACAGCGGCACTTTGCCGCTCTCTTTATTTCCATTATAGCAGAGGAAGGAGATTTTACAAGAAGGCGGAGAGGACTGGCAAAATAGGCGCAGCAATGGCGGCTTTTGGGGCAATAGGAGAGTGTTAGAAAAATATCACACAAAATGTGAAAAAATAAATTGACTAATCACACATATAGTGATAATATATAATCACGAAATGTGAATAAGGAGTTTGAGATGAAAAGAGATATGCAAAAAGAGGAATTGACCGAGATGATCCTTCATCTGACGAAAAAGAATTTGGAGCTCGAAGAGCGCTTAGAACAGGCAAGAAAGCGGGAAAAGATTTGGTATGAATTATGGCGAGAAAAAAACTGACCCGATTTTCCTCTGTAAAAACTGCGGAGAGTATATTTGCGGGGGAGAGAGCTATTTAGAGCTAGAAGAGGGCAGGCTCTGCATGGAATGCGCATATGCGATGAGCAGGGAGGAACTTTTGGAGATGGCAGGGATTGAGATTTTGGAAGCGGGGAGGGAGACGGCATGAAACCGGGCAGACGACGGAAGGAAGAAGAGACACTTTGCTGGATTTGCCAAAACGCAGTTCCAAACAGGGCGGGGCGGGGATGCAACTGGAGCAGGCATTTGAGGCCCGTGCCGGGATGGCGCACGCGTGAATTGGGGACGGAGGCGGCTGATGGATATTTTGTGGAAGAATGCCCGCTTTTCCTGCCGGAGAAATAGAGGAATGGGAGGGAAAACAGAGCGTGAAAAATTTGCAGGAGAAAATCGAAAAAGAGCTCAGAGCGATTGCATTTCAAAATCCGGCGAACTACTTGGAGCGATACACGGATGAGGATGGGCAGACACACTGGCGGCCAAAGGCTTTTGAAAAACTGACACCCAGAGCAAAGCGCGCAGTTGAGCGCATTGAGATTAAGAAGGATGGCTCGGTGGAGTATAAGATGTTTTCCAAATTTAAGGCATTTGAGATGCTGCAAAAGCTGCACCCGGCAGAGGGAGAGACGCAGAGCACAGAGCTTTCGGATGGGGACAGGGAATTACTGCGAAAGGTGAGCAAACGCTGTGAAGGAGAGGATTGAGCGGATTCGGGAGAGGGAGCTGGCATATCTCTCGGGCGATCTTGCCTACTTCATAGAAAGCTACTGCAAAATTGAGGACAAGGACGCGACAGAGGCCGTCATCCCCTTTAAGCTTTGGCCGGAGCAGAAAAAAGCCCTTGCCTCGATACACGAGCACAAGTTCAACATCGTTCTGAAAGCGCGGCAGCTGGGCATGAGCTGGCTTGCGATCTGCTATGCGCTTTACACGCTGATGACCCGGGAAGGCTCGACGGTAGTCGCTCTTTCCAGGACTGAGCTGGAGGCCAAGGAGCTGGTGCGCAGGCTGGGCGTGATTGTGCGCAACATGCCGGAGTTCTTTTCCGAATATGGGCCCGAGCCGCCGGGGGGATTCCGATTTGAAGCGACAGCAATGACCATCAAGATATTCAAAAAAGGGAACGCGCCCAGCATCTTTCAGGCATTTAACTCGGCGCCGGGTGTTTCCCGGTCGTTTACGGCGAATCTTCTGCTCTTTGACGAATGGGCGTTTCAGCAATATGCGGAGGAGATTTGGACCGCGGGCCTGCCCGTGATCAACCGGCCGGGAGGAGGGAAGGTTATCGGACTTTCTACCATGATGCCCGGAACATTTTTTGAAAAGACATGGAAGCAGGCGGAGGAATTCAACCGGATTTTCCTGCCATGGGACGCGGATCCGAGACGGGATGCGGCGTGGTACCGCAAGACGCGGAAGCTTCTGGGCGAAAAGACGCTGAGAGAGTACCCGGCCAGCCCGGAAGAGGCGATGGCGACCTTTGAAGGGGCATATTTTGACGAGATGCGCAGGGATATCCACGTTTGCGAGCCGTTTGCCATTCCGGATGACTGGCGCAGATATCACACGATGGACTATGGGCTGGACATGCTGGCCAGCTACTGGGTAGCGTTTGACGGGGAAAACAACGCATACGTTTACCGGGAGGTTTATGAAGAAGGGCTGATTATCCCAAAGGCCGCAGAGGCCATGAAGCAGGCAGAGCAGGGAGAGGCGATTTATCTGCGGTATGCGCCGCCGGATATGTTTGGCAGGAGCAACGAGAGCGGAAGGACACGGGCAGAGATTTTTGACAGCTATGGGCTGCACTTTGAGCGCTCTTCCAATGACAGGATTTCGGGCTGGGCGAATCTGAAAGAATGGCTTCAGGTTTACACGGACCCGGAGGGCAAGGAGACGGCGCGTCTGAAGATCTTCAAAAACTGCCCGAACCTGATTCGGACATTGCAGAGCATTGCCAGGGACAAGAAGAAGCCCAACGATTGCGCGAATGAGCCGCACGAGCTGACACACGCGCCGGATGCACTGCGATACTTATTCGTTTTGCGGCCCTTTGGGGCGAAGCCAAAGGAAAATAGAAAGACCAAGATGTATTACAGCGAAGTCGAGAGCTTGCTGTCGTATGGAACTTAAAGGAGGAGGAAAAAGAATGATCACCTGTATTGTGATTCTCGGAATGGCAATTTTGCTGCTGGCAGGCTGCACTGCGTTTCTTGCAGTAAAGCTGGAGCGGATGGAAAAGCAAGGGGAAACCGAGCTGGAGCTTTTGCGCCAGCGCAAAGAATTCCAGGAGCACCTGGCAAAGGAAGAGCGGCAGTTTCAGGCGCTGATGAACTATCGGGGCGGCCTGGACGAGCAGCAGGAGATTTAGGAGAAAGGGATAGAGAGGAGAGCATATGATTTTCAAGAAGCCGAGCGGAATCTGGCAGGAATACCAGAAGGCGCTGCAATTCAACGAGAGCATTGATCTGGTCGAGAAAGTGAAGAACAACGAGAACTTCTTTCTGGGCAGGCAATGGGAGGGCGTGAACGCGCCGGATCTGGACAAGCCGGTTTTCAACATTTTGAAGAGAGTCGTCAACTATTTTATCGCCATGCTTGTCTCGGACGATATTGGGCTGCGGCTGGGGCTGTTTAACAGAGTGGAGGACAGCGTTTCGCGCATCATGCTGCGCGTTACAGAGCGGCAGATTCGCCAGATTATGGAGTTTAACCGATTTGGCGCCCTGAGCCGTGGGATTTTGCGGGATGCGGCTGTGGACGGAGACGGCGTGATGCACGTTTTCTTCAACCCGGATCGCAGGAGCGGACATCCGGATATGCCGGGGCTGATTGAGCTGGAGGCCATCGACAACACGAGTATTTATTTTGGCAACCCGCAGGTTGGGAACGTTCAGAAGCAGCCGTATCTCCTGATCGAATACCGCAGGCTGGTGGACGAGGTGAAGGCAGAGATGAAGGAGATGGGGCGCCCCAAGGCGGACATTGACGCGATTCGGCCGGACAGCGCACAGCACGATCTCTTCGCAGAGGACGAGCGGATTTACGATGACAAGGTTACCGTGATTTTGAAGTATTGGAAGGAGAACGGCAAAATCCACTACATCAAGACGACGGAAAACACCATCATCAAGCCGGAGACCAAGACCGAGATGACGCTATACCCCATTTGCTTTATGAACTGGGAACGCGTGAAAAACTGCTATCACGGCCAGAGCATCATTGAGGGGCTCATCCCCAACCAGATGGCCATTAACAAGCTTTCGGCGCTGGCACAGCGGTTCATTCGCCAGCAGGCATTCCCGCGGGTATTTTACGATGAAACCAAGCTGGACCGCTGGGTGGAGGGGATTGCGCCCATTGCCGTGCGCGGCGATCCCACCCGGATCGTCAGCACGGACACGCACAACATCAGCATGTCTTCGCAGGTGGGTGAATACATCGACAAGTATGTATCGCTGACCAAAGACCTGATGGGCGCCTCGGACGCGGCGCTGGGCAACGTACAGCCGGACAACACTTCGGCAATTATCGCCGTGCAGAAGGCGACGGCCGTGCCGCTGGAGCTGGTGCGCCAGAGCTATTACCAGTTTGTGGAAGATTTTGTGCGCATTTGCGTGGACCAGATGCGGATCTTTTATGGCAAACGCACGGTTGTTACCGAGGATGACATGGGAGCAGACCAGGAGGTTACCTTTGATTTTGCCACTTTATCGGATTATGTGCTGGAATTTAACGTCGACATTGGTACGGCGGCTTATTGGTCGGAAATGACGAGCATCCAGAGCCTGGACAATCTGTTCGCCAAGCAGCTGGTGGATCCGGTTACATATCTGGAATCCGTTCCGAGTTCGGCGATCCCCAACAAGGCCAAGATTGTGGAAAAGGCAAAGGAGAGCATGGCGAAGAGCGAAGAAGCGGCCGCAGGCCCGGGCGCGGACGCCATGATGGCAGGACCGGAGATGCAGGGCGCAGAGATGGATATGCAAGGCGGCCAGGCGATGATGGACGCGGGCGGCGCGGCAGGCGCCGGGGAGATCAATATTGATGAGGCGATGGCGAATCTGCCGCCCGAGATTCTGGCGCAGGTTCAGGGATAAGGAGGAAGAGAAATGAAATGCCCAAAATGCAAGCAGTGCGAGATGCTGATCACGAACGCGGAGAACATCTTAAAGCAGGGCGCGCAGAGCACGAAGCTTTACCGCGTGCTGAACATGGCTTGCCCAAACTGCAAGGAAACTTTGACCATAGAGCACGAGCAGCCGCTGACTGTGCGGCAGGTAAGCGAATGAGGCCAAACCACAGGCCTTTGAAATAGAGGGGGATACCCCAGGATAAGCCAAAACCAGGCGAGGAGAATGAAAATGGAAGAAATGTTTGAGCAAACCAATCAGACGGACGAAATGCAGATGGAAGAGGCGCAGGAATTTGAAGAGAGCCTTTTGCAGCAGGAGGACGACGGCGAGATCAGTGAGGACACACAGGAGATCATGCAGGAAGCTTTTGCGCTGGATGTGAAATACAACGGCGTGGAGCAGAGGCTATCCGAAGATGAGGCGAGGACATACGCCCAAAAAGGGATGAACTATGATCATGTGATGGAAGAGCTGACGCGGCTGAGAAATGCGCCGGAGGCGGCGATTATTCAGGATTTGGCGCGTAAATCGGGCATGAGCAAGGAGGATTTCCTAAACAGCCTCACGGCCGAAGTAAACCTGAAGGCGGCAGAGCGCGAGAATTCCGAGCATGAGGCACTGCGGCAGGAAGTAAACCAGTTCCGCGACAGAGACGCCAAGATGCAGCGCTGGAGCGAATTTTTCCAGAAGCACCCGGAAGTTTCCCGGTTTGGAGACTTGCCGGAGGAAGTCAAGCAGGCGGTGGCTCAGGGCGCAGACCCGGATGCAGCCTACTTGCAGTATGAAAACCAACAGTTAAAAAGCCGCATAGAGGCGGCACAGCAGAACGCCTACAACAAGGCTATCGCTCCGGGAAGCGCGGCAAGCGCAGGAGCAGGCGAGGAGACAGATCCTTTCTTACAGGCATTTCTGCGAAGTATTTAATTCAGAAAGGAATTTGAAATGGCAGTTAATTTAGCGACAAAATATGCAAAACAATTTGCAGCGGCATTTGCCCCGACCTCTTATTTTAAGGGCAAAGTTTCCGAGGCATACAAATTTGACGGAGTGAAGAAGATCGTCATTCAGAGCCCGCTGACGACCCCTCTCACCGACTATGTGAGAACAGGTGTGGACCGCTACGGCACGCCCACTGAGATGGACACGGTTGTGCAGGAAATGGAGCTGACCCAGGACAAGGCATTTACCAAAATTCTGGACCGCGGCAACTATTCCGACTCTATGATGGCGGTTTCGGCGGGCAACTGGATGAGCGAGCAGATCAAGCAGATTGCGACGCCCGAGACTGAGAAATACGCGATTCGCCAGTGGCTGCGGGACGGCGGCAGTGTAGCCGTGGACGCCAAGCCCACAAAGAGCACGGTTGTCGAATCCTTTGCCAAGGCTGTGGAAAAGCTGGACGACGCATTTGCCCCGGGCGAGGACAGATACCTCTACGTTACGGCGGAGATGTATAAGAATCTCTCGCTCTCCAGCGAATTTTTGGGCCTGGAGCGGCTGGGCGAGCAGGCGCTTTCCAAAGGCATCGTCGGTGAATTTGAGGGCGCGAAGATCGTCAAAGTTCCCACGAGCTATATGCCCGAGAATTGCTATGGCTTCCTGGCCTGCAAAGACAGCATTCTGCTGCCCAGAAAAATCTCCACTTTCAAGACGCACACCAACCCTCCGGGCATTGATGGCTGGCTGATGGAAGGGCGGCTCTGGTTTGACGCATTTGTGCTGGGCGCGAAGGCGAACGGCGTTTGTGCGATTGTTCTGGATTCCAAGAAGCAGGCGACGCCTACGATTACGCAGGCTGACAACGGCATTACGATTGCCAGCGCGAACGCGGCAAAGATTCTATACACGCTGGATGGCACGGACCCGCGCTTTAACCCCAAAGCCGAGGTTTATTCTGCGGCCATCAGCACGGCAAACCTGGCAGCGGGCAAGCACCTGGTTAAGGCAGTTGCGTATGGCGGCACGGCGACACCCTTTACTTCTGACATTGCAGAGAAGGAAATTACGGTTGCCTAATGCAGCAGGGGGAGGAGGGGGAAACCCCTCCTTTTCCATAAGCAAAGGAGGAAGAAATGACAGCAAATGAAATTTACAGAAGCGTGCTGGCGTTGATGTTTATGGATGACAGCGATGCGGAGGAATATCAGAAAAATTTCCTCGTACAGCTTAACATGAAGCTGGAGGAGTGCTTTGAGACCAACAATTCCGTTCGTATTGCGAAGGGGAAAGACGTGCTGGAGGAGCCCCCGATGATCGCGGGCCTGGAAGAGGAAGTGCCCTATGAATTTGAGCTGACCAGAAGCGTGATTCCGCTGGGCATTGCGGGAGATCTTTATGTGGATGATGATGAGACGGGCATTTCCAACGATTACCGCGAGCGCTATCTGGCATGGAAGGCATCGAGAGTGCGGGCACGGTTTTGCCCGGCGGAGGTGTAGCCATGGCGAGGACTTCACCAAAGCGGGCGCGCTATATTGAGCTATCGAATTTTCTCGGAGTGGACTTTGCCAATGAGGAGACGGAAGTAGACGTACGCCGCAGCCCATACGCGCCGAACATGGTGGCAGACCGCGCGGGGCGCCCGGAAAAACGGGCGGGATACAAGCAGATTTGCAGCTATGACGGGCGCATTAACGGGATTCACTTCTTTGACGGAGAGATGATCGTGCATGCCGGGACACATTTTTATGATGCGGAAGGCAATTTGCTTTATGAGGGTGCAAACGATGCGAGATCTGTTTCCTTTGTGATGGGACTGGAAGAGATTGCAGATGAGGTGAGCCTGCTGAACCACAGTCTCTACATTTTGGATGGAGCGCATTACCTGCGCTATGACGGAGAGAGCCTGGAAAAGGTGGAGGGGTATATCCCCACGACCAGGGCGGCGGGAATGGCGCATGAACCGTGCAACCTAATTCAGCCCAAGCGCATCAACTGTTTTCATGGAGACGGGAAGAAGGTGGAGTTTCAGCTGGACGGAAATGAGCTGGATGATACTGAGACTATCGTCTATGTAGACAGACAGCTCAAAACCGCGGGAGTGGATTATACATTCGATGCGCAGGAAGGAACAGTTACCTTCGTCTCCGCCCCGCCCAAGACCAGCGGCGATGACAATATCTCGATTCAATTTGCCAAGACGATTACAGGCTATCGCGACACGATTGAAAAATGCTGTATTTACGGCACATTTGGCGTGGGCAATGATACCAGAGTATTTGTAACAGGAAATTCGGATCATCCAAACCGCGACTGGCAGAGCGGGACGTATAACCCGGAGTATTTTCCGGACACGGGCTACACGGATCTCGGCAGCGGCAATGCGGCGATCATGGGATATACCAAGCAGTATGACTCCATGATTGTCGTCAAAGAGCCCAGCGATGAGACGGGGCTATTCTTGCGCACGGCGCGGCTGGTCGAAAAAGAAAAAGAGGGCGCGAAGACTTATGAGGCAGAGTTTGACGTCAAAGAAGGGATTTCGGGCGTGGGCGCGATTTCCCGCTATGCGTTTGCCAGCCTTGGAAATGACCAGCTGATGCTCACCAGAAACGGCATCTGCGGGCTTTCCACCAATGCCGTTTCCAACCAGAAGAGCGTCGTCAACCGAAGCTTTATGGTGAACCCGCAGCTGACCAAGGAGAAAAACTTATCCGAAGCGGTGGCGGCGGTTTGGGGCAGGTTCTATGTGCTGAGCGTGAACGGGGTTTGCTACGTTGCAAACACAGAGCAGACCTGCTCGACGCCATCGGGCACGGGATATGAATGGTATTACTGGACGGACATTCCGGCGAGAGTTTTGCGGGAGCACGGCGGAAAGCTCTATTTTGGCACGGAAGATGGGGCGGTGATGTGTTTCCGGGATCCCGAGACAGAGGGAAGATTCGCTTACTCAGATAACGGCGCGCCCATCAACTCGGTCTGGACGACGGCGCTTTTGGACGGCGGAAATTTCATGCGGGAAAAGAGCATTTCCAAAAAAGGGACGGGCGTTCTGGTCAAGCCATACACGCGAAGCTCGGGAGAGATCTACTTTACGACGGACAAGACGCTGAGAGAAGTAACCAGCGATTTTACCGTGGACATCTTTGATTTCGACGATGTGGATTTCAACCGGTTTACCTTCGACATCATGGATGGGCCGCGCGTGCAGGTCTCGCCCAGGAAGTTCCGCAAGGTGCTGCAGTTTCAGATGGGAGTGCGCAATAACCAGGCGGATCAGGGGTTTGGAATTTTAGCGATGATGATTTCCTTTACCATGGGAAATCTCACAAGGAGGAAAAATGGCGGAATTAAAAAACTATAAGATTGCGGATGCGGACTTTGCGCAAAAGGACATCACTTCCATCGAGGAGAACGTCGTCAGCGGTCAGGCAGACTGGCTGAAAAAGCAGTTTGACAAGGCAAGCAAAGAGGTGATTGCGCCCAGGCTGAACGGATTGATCGATCAGCTGGAGAGCGAACAGGCGGCGGATAATCTGGGGGCAGAGGCGCTGGCGCCGGACGGTGCGCAGACGGTTGGCGGGCAGCTCAGATACCTCAATGAGCAGCTGAAAAAAGCGGTAGTGGGCCAGATTCCGGATGCGAGCATTACTCAGGACAAACTGTCGGAGCAGTTTCAGGCGGTATTGGCAGCGAAGCTGTCGGGAGATTTTTCCAACGCGACAGGGACGCTGGCAGTTGCCAACGGCGGAACAGGCGCGACGGCAGCTGCGGCAGCGCGGCAAAACCTGGGCGCGGCGCCCAGCGGATATGGCATTGGTGAAAACCTGGGAAGAGGTGCGGAAAACGGAAGCATTGAAATGCTGACCGGGCACAACGACTGGGATTGGGCAGCATCCGGGGGTTTTTACTCGGCGAACAACGCGGCAAACGCGCCGGCTACTGGCTGGTTTGTGGGCGTAACAATGGCGCTGGATTCAAATTATTACGCGCAGATTGTTTCATCTGTTTCCACACATGATCTCTATTACCGCGTTCGGACGGACGGCGTATTTTTGCCCTGGAAAAAGATCATCACCAGCGCGCTGATGACCTATGGGACGAACGAGCCGCCTGCTTCGGGCACGCCTGGCTCAATTTATTTTAAGATTGTGGGGTAGCGCATGAATATTGCAGTCAATTATCACAGCGGCGCGCTGCAAAAGACTGGATGGGTGCGCGTGGGCCATAACAGCAGCTTCACAAACCAGGACGCGGCTTGGTCTTTCGTGATTACGCCGGGCAGCGGGGAGAGCGTGGCGAAAATTGATTCGGTGCGCTGGCACTTTAACTGGAACAATGAGGCGGGCGGATCTGGATGGCAGGGAGCTTTTACCTATATTGCAAAGATTCGAAGCGGTTCGCCGACGGGTGCGGTCATTGCATCGGTGCAGGCAACATTGCAGGGAAAGAGCGGAAACTGGGATGTTCAGGCGAGCGACCTGAATTTGGCCGCGAACACCACTTACTATATCACGCTCAATCTCAATGGTTCTACGCTTTCCTCTCTGAAAACCTTTAGCACGACGGCGACGGCTGAGGTGCTTGCCTGGACTTCGGCAGCGGGCAAATGTACGGCGCCCACAAAAATTCTATTCAACGGAAAGCATACGAATACTTATGCGAGCCCAGGGCAGGGTGTCCAGTTTGAGATTGTCGGCGGCGGAGGCGGCAAAGACAATGCGTTTGTGCGATGGCATATTCAGGAGCTGGTCTATAAGCCGGGGCAGGGAGAGCTGACAGGGTGGCGAAATGCAACCAACGCCAATGAGCAGGCGGATTCGGCGGTTTATTATCAGTCGAGCCGGCTTTGTACGGTGTACCCAACGCGGACGAGAGGGCAGCGAAAGAGATTCCGCATTCGAGCCCAAGGCGCGGCAGGAGAGCAGTACTACTCGGATTTTGCTGAAGTATCGCCCAATGTAATCACCAACTCTAAGCCAAATGTCTGCACAAACGTAACAGTGGATAAAAATATCGTTGCGCCGGGGAGCACACTGCGGCTTTCGTTCACAGGCGGAGGCGACCCGGACGGAAACCTTTGGATGTATCAGGTGCGCCCGGAAGATGAGAACGGCGTGGAGTTTACGGCCAAAGATTTGGGCAGGCAATATGACGTAACGAAAAAGTACGTCGATATCGATCTCTCGTTGGCACCGGAAGCTTTCCGCGCAGGCACAAAATGGAGATTTAAGGTGCGCGGACATGACGGATGTGAGGCGTGCGCTTGGAGCGCGCCGAGTGAGTTTGTCCAGATTGCGGGGATTGCGCACGTCTATGGAACAGATGGTGCGCCGAACAAGGCGATGGCGTATGTCTATGATCAGGCGGGTGCGCCTAAACTGACGACACCATACTGTTATAATGCGAACGAAGCGCCGGAGCTTGGCATATAGCTATATGGGAGGAAAGAGATATGGGACTTTTATCTGAATTCTTTGACTATCTGCACGAGCAGTTGGACAATGGCTCGATTTATGTATGGGGCGCGCAAGGGCAGAACCATGAGACGATTTCCGAAAGCTGGATTCACCGGATGGAGACCAGTGAACGCAATGCAGATCGGGCGATCGCCCTTTGGAAAAAGCGTAAAAAAGAGGGCAAGGCAGAGGTATTAAGGGCATTCGACTGTTCGGGCCTGATTATGTATTTCCTGCAAAACCTCAAAGGGGTTTACAGCTATGATATGGCCTCTAACACGATTAAGGGGAAATGCCAAAAAATCCAAAAAGCACAGATTCTTCCGGGGGATTTCGTATTCCGGGTATACACCGATGGGGCGAGCAAAGGCAGGGCATATCACGTTGGCATCGTAGTGGATGCGAAAAGAAACGTCATAGAGGCGAAAGGCCGGGATGACGGCGTTGTCAAGCGCGGCATTGATGCGCAGGCGGGATATTGGAACTATTTTGGCAGGCCGGAGTGCCTGAAAGAGGAAATTGAAGAGGACACGCCGGCGACAGGATTGCCGAAAGACTGGACGCTTTCACGGCTGCTCAAACGCACAAGCCCACTGATGCGGGGAGAGGATGTGCAAAGGGCTCAGGAGGCACTGATTGCCAAGGGGTACCCCTGTGGAGACAGAGGCGCGGACGGGCAGTTTGGCAGAGATACGGAAACCGCAGTTCGGCGCTTCCAAAAGGATAACGGCTTAAGAGAGGACGGGATCATCGGCAAGGATACCTGCCAAAAGCTTGGCGGGAAATGGAAAGGTACTGCTGGCGGCGATGAGACGGGCTGGACGCTCTCGCGGCTGCTCAAACGCACAAGCCCGCTGATGCGGGGAGAGGATGTGCGAAGGGCACAGGAGGCACTGATTGCCAGAGGATATCCCTGCGGAAGCAGAGGCGCAGACGGACAGTTTGGCGATGACACAAAACAGGCAGTAGAGGCATTTCAAAAGAAAAACGGGCTGAGGCAGGATGGGATTATCGGAAAAGATACCTGTGAACGCCTTGGCGGAACATGGAAAGGATGATAGAACAATGGATTTTTCTGAGTATATTCGGCCGGAGCTTTTGATTCTAATTCCTGCGCTCAATCTGGCAGGGATGTTTACCAAGAAGGCGGCGCTGTTTCAGGCAAAGTATATTCCAATTTCCCTGGGGATTGTGGGAATACTGCTGGGAGCGGCATACGCTGCCATCTTTCCCAAGGCGGAATGCAACATGCTTCAGAATATTCTGATGGGTATGCTGCAAGGGCTGCTTTGCGCGGGCATGGCGGTATATGGGCATCAGATGAGTAAGCAGATGAAAAAAGAAGAGAATGTGCAGGAGAAAAATTAGAGGAGAGAAGCAATGGACGGAGCAACGCTGACGGCTTTGCTCGGTTTTCTGGGAACCATTGTTGGCTCGGTGGGCGGGATATTGGCATCTTCCCGCCTGACGAGCTTTCGGTTGCAGCAGCTGGAGGAGAAAGTGAAGCTTCATAACAGCCTTGTGGAGCGGATGACAGCGGCAGAGGAGAAAATCAAGAGCAATTCACACAGGATTACAGATCTCGAGAGAATGGAAAGAGAGGATTAAGAAATGGCAAACGCACCGGAATATCAGAAATACGACTATAACGCGGATTATGAGCAGGCGAAGAAGGAACAGCAGAAGGCGCAGGATGCGGCATATAACAGCGCTGTGAGTGAACTGAACACACAATCGGACAAGCTCTCCCAGCAGTATGATTCTGCGCGTCAGCAGATTTACAGGAACTCGCTGATCTCGGCCCAGGGGGCGAGAGAGGTGATGGCGGCGAGGGGGCTGACTTCCAGCGGCGTTTCGGAAACCAGCAACATCCGCCGGCAGATTGCGCTGCAGAACAGCCTGAACCAGGCCAACTTGCAGGAGCAGAACCAGAAGAACGATATTGCCCAGAAAATTATTCAGGCGGGGTATACGCGGGATCAGAATATGGCGCAATACCTGGCGCAGGCGATTTTGAGCAAGAGCAATGCCCAGGCGCAGGAGCATCAGTATGCTGCGAGCTACAACTTCAACGCATGGCAGGCACAGCAGGAGGCAGATCGCTATCAGGCAGAGCTCTCCTACAACAAGGCGATGAACGAGGTCAGCACCTTTGGCAGGATCATGACGCAGGAGGCCGCAGATGCTCTTGGGCTTCCCATTGGGACAAGCTCCTATGCTGTGCAGCAGGCGGAGGCGGCTAAAAAAAAAGTAAGTAGTGGAGGCGGGAAGCCTCCGGAGCCAATTGGAACTAAAGAAGATTTTGAGGAGGCAAGGAGATTTTTATATGAAAAGGCCGGAATGTACCTTGCGGACACCGGAAATATAAGCTTTGATGATCTGATGAAAAACTATAATGCGTTAATAGAAGTTAGAAACAAAAAGGAGCAGGGGGAGCTTAGTTATAGTGAACAGGAAATTCTCAAGCGTGCACTTAGCTATAGGCAGAGTAAACAAAAATAGTGAACAGACGATCGGGGGGGAGCAATGATGACGGGAGATATGAATCAATACCAGAATGTGCAAAACTATCAGCTGTTTCAGCAGATTTTGGATGAAGAAAAGAAAAAGGAAGAGGCGGATTCAGAGACCTGGTTAGTCGGGGGAAATTCTGGCTGGACAATCTCAACCCCAGAGACGCGGGAAAAGGAAAGGCAGCAGGCCTTTTCGACACGCGTGGACACGATAACAAAAGGCCTTTTGAGAGAACAGAGGAAAAAAGCGTATCGGACAAATACAAATAATGAGCCACAGCCACAGATTCGCCCTAAAACTGCATGGGAAACCATGAGCAAGGAAGATCAGGAAAAAATCACTTCTACAAACCTCTATAACGTATTCAACAGAGTGCAGGAAGAAGAAAGGAGGGAACAGCAACAACAAAAAGAAGAGCCGGCGTTTCATGTAGAGGGAAAAGGAGACAAGCCGCTCAGCGAAGATGATCCGAATTACGAGCTCTATCACGATCCATTTGCAATGCAGGAACCGGTGGTGGATGACCAGGGAAACATCATAAGGGAAGACCAGGACTTACTGCAGGAAGCGCTGACAGGGCAGTATCAGCAGGAGAGGGAAGAGGCATATGAGCAGACACATGACCCAGTCAAAGCAATAGAAGAGGAGGAGACAAAACGGGGATTATCGGTGTATGATCCTTGTATGGGTTCCGGCTCA